>NZ_HG322949.1:5314327-5331998 GCF_000723165.1 Janthinobacterium agaricidamnosum NBRC 102515 = DSM 9628 | reverse complement strand
GGCGGGCCATGCCCTCGCGCTTGAGCAGGCGCGCAATGCCCGAGCGCGATACATCGGGATTGATGTATTGCCGGGTAATGTACAGCAGGTCATCGAGCGGTAGATAGAGCGACTGACGCAGTGAAAGTACGATGGCCTCCTGCGTCGCGCTCAGGGTCGTATGCAGGATATGGGCCCGGTGCGAACGGTCTTGTACATCGTCCCGCTTGAGCCACTTGGCGGCCGTGGCACGGGTGATATTGAACACCTTGGCGGCCTCGCGGTCGGACAGACCGGAGTCCTTGATTTCCTGCCGGATTTTCGGGGTAGTGCGGGCTTGGGGATGAATGCGTGTGCTCATGGACTGAAGTTTATGCGATATGTTGCAACCGGTGGGACGATCGCGGTGGCAAACCGCCGATCAACTCGTCAAGCACAGCTCTGGCGCGGAACAGGGCCATGCTGCGACGAGGAATATGATCGCACGAAACTAAACAACTAATCAATGCCGTTAATAGCGGAACCCAATCATTCTTCAAGCGTTCTTTGCTGTAAACCGCAGAGTCGGTCAGGGTGACTATGGTGATTCCACGGTTGATGATCTGTTGAAAAATGGCTAGCGCTTCAGTTACCGGCAAGCGCGACAGACGATCAAGCGATTCAACCAGCAAGTATGAATCTGGAGAGATTGTGCCATTGTCGATGGCGGCGATGAATTGGCCTAACGCGCCGTGCTCATAGTTTGAGCCATGGAAAGCGGAAACGCCTAGGTCGTGGACATGGAGAGTATCGTCTAGCACGAGGCCATGCTGAGCTGCATACTGCGCGGAAGCCGTCATCTGGCGACGGAGTGAGTCACCTTTCTGCTGTTCTAGTGAGGAAAACCGGACGTATGAGTATGCTACTGGCATGAGCTAAAGGCATGGTGACTGAGGGTACAGATTATATCCAGCCGGGTAGCAGGTGGGTGTGTCAAATAGGTCAAAGGATCATCATCATTTGCACGTATTCCAGCTCGATGGCGTCGGGCTTGGCCAGCCGCATCGCGCCTTGCACCCAGGAGGTGCCGAGGTGCATGTAGCGGATGCCGCGGTGTTCGGTGATGGTGGCGGGCGGGTGGCCCGGATGGTCGAAAGTGGTGCCTGGAGTGGTCTGCATAGGGGGCGGAGTGTCGGTAAGCGCCTTAGTTTAGCAGTTGCACATGCGCAGCAAAAAAAAAGACGCCGCAGCGTCTTTGATGGGAGCTTGCCAAAGACTAGCCATGCTCAAGCTTGATTCAAGTCTTGCGCCCCCACTTTGCGGCGTTGCCGCGCCAGCACGCCAAGCAAGGCGAGGCCGCCCAGCATCATGCCGTAGGTGGCCGGTTCCGGCACCGCGGTGACCGCCACTTCCAGAATGCCGCCGTAGCTGGGGTTGAAGATGGTGGGGCTGGTGGCGTTGCCGTGGATGATCAGCGTCAGCAAGCCGCTGACCGGCAGTCCCAGCGCAGCACCGGACGATGTGGGTCCCAGGTTGCTGATCGGTATATTGTTGCCGTTCAGCGATGCCGACGTGAAGCTGATCTGGCTGCCGAACAGGCCGAGGTTGGCGAATACGATGTCGGCCAGGCCCGGCAGGCCCGAATAGGTGTAGGTGTAAGTGTCGGTAAACGCGCCGGTCACATGCGAGGTGCCGATGTTGCCGGTGACCCAGATCAGCGGGCCGCCGCTCAGCGCCTGGGTTGGCGCGGTATAGTTGTTGGCAAAGGCGCTGCTGGATGCGACCAGCATGGTTGCCAGCAATAAGGGTTTCAATTTCATGATATCTCCGTCAAGAAATTACGATTAATTAATAAAAAGACAAGCTCCTGTTTGGTAACATATAGATAATAAAAATGGCTGTCAAGCGGCTATTTTTCAATCGGATTCATGCTGAAACAGGCTGATCCTCATTGCTGAACAGCGCTGCATCAAGCCGCTTATGTACGGCTTAAACTGGGCATGAAACACGCATATTGATGACTTTTATCAAAGCCTTTTTTGCCTTGGAGAATGGAAAAATCAGGGTAACGGTCAGGCCGCCGCCATCGCGACTGGCCGGCGTGATGTCGCCACCATGTGCTTCGGCAATCTTCAGCAATTTCGCGCGCCAGCGCAGGGGGGATTCAAGCGCTGTTCAAGTCCGTTTCACGCTGCGCGGCGGCGCCGCGCCAGCATGCCGAGCAAGGTCAGGCCGCCCAGCAGCATGGCGTCGCTGGCCGGTTCCGGCACCGCGCTGATTACCACGTTCAGCATGCCGGTGTAGCCGGTGGGGCTCAGGGTGTAGCCGTGGATGATCAGTGTCAGCAAGCCGCTGACCGGCAGCGCCGTCGCATAGGCGGACGCATTCAGTCCCGCGTTCCTGGTCGGTATGCTGATGCCGTTCAGCGTCGCCGAGGTGAAGTTGATATGGTGATCCAGAAAGGAGAGGCCGCTGAAGCCGATGCTGGCCAGTCCCGGATCACCCGAATAGTTGAAGGTGTAGGTGTCGGTAAACGGGCCGGGCCTGTGCAGCGTGCCGATGCCGGCGGCGGGGGTAGTGATCCAGATCAGCGGGCCGCCGCCCAGCGTCCGGGTCGGCGCGGTATAGTTGTCGGCAAATGCGCTGCTGGATACGGTCAGCATGGCTGCCAGTAATAAAGGTTTCAATTCCATGGTATCTCCTTCAAGAAATTGCGATCAAATAACAAAAATGCAAGCACATTTTGATAACATATAGATAACAAAAATACTTGTCAACCGGCTGTTTTTTAATCGTAGCCATGCTTGAAACAGGCTGGTTCTCATTGCTGGGCCCGGTCTGCGGAGCGATGCCGAGGTCTGCCTTAATCCCGCTGATGTGTGGCTTAAATTACACATGAAACACGCATCTGGATGACGTTTATCAACGCTGATATTGCCTTGGGGAATGGGGAAAGCAGGGCCGGCAGGCGCCGCCGGGCTGATTGCTTGAGCTGCTGCCCATGCGGACCCAAAAAAAGACGCCGTAGCGTCTTTCATGGGGGCTTGCCAGCAGCAGGCTTGATGCAAGCGCTGCGCAAGTGTGCGTCACACTGTGCGGCGGCGCCACGCCAGCCCGCCAAGCAAGGCCAGGCCGCCCAGCATCATGCCGTAGGTGGCCGGTTCCGGTACTCCGGTGACCACGCTGAGCGCGCCGCTGTAGCTGCCATGGTCGCTGGTGGTGTAGCCGTGGATGATCAGCGTCACCAAGCCGTCGGTTGGCACCCCCGTCAGATAAGCGTCCGATGTCAGTTCCCGGTTACGGATCGGTATAGGGGTGCCATTCATCGATGCCGACGTGAAATTGATCGGGCTGTGCTCAAGGAGGTTGTTCAGGTGGGAGTGGAAGACGACGCCGGCAAATCCAGGCTCGCCCCCACGATAGATAAAGTTGTAGGTGTCGGTAAACAAACCTGCCATATGGAAGGTGCCGAAGCTTGCGACGGTATACAGTGGCGAGCTGCCCTCCATCTCTATGGTCGGCGGGGTATAGTTGTCGGCAAATGCGCTGCCGGATGCGACCAGCATGGCTGCCAGCAATAAAGGTTTCAATTGCATGGTATCTCCTTCCAGAATTAAGGATGGTTAACAAAAATATAAGCACCTGTTTGCTAAGCTATAGATAACAAAAATGCTTGTCAATCGGCTGATGCTGAATCAAATCGACGCTGAAAACAGGCCGCCGCTCATTGCTGGAAACAGCTTGGGAGATATGCCGGGATATGCCGTAACGCGCTTATGGTGGCCTTAAATTGCACATCAAATACGCATCCGTATGACTTTTATCAACGCTTATTTTGCCGTGGAGAATGGCAAAATCAAGGTGACGGTCAAGCCGCCGCCATCGCGGTTGGCCAGCGTGATGCGGCCGCCATGTGCCTCGGCGATTTCGCGCGCCAGCGCCAGGCCCAGGCCGGTGCCGCTGCGCTTGGTGGAATAAAAGGGCACCAGCGCATTGGTCAGCACCGCATCGCTCATGCCGGGACCGCGGTCGGACACCTCGATCCGCAGCAGTTCCTGCTGGCGGCTGACCCGCAGCGTGACGTGCCGCGGCGGGGAGCCGGATTCATGGGCGTTTTTCAGCAGGTTCAGCAGCGCCTGTTCCAGTTGCGCCGGATCGAAGGTGGCCGCTTGCGCCGGTAATTCGCCGCCGATCTCGAACTGCGCCTGCGAGGCCAGCCGTTCCAGGAACGGCGGCCAGTCGCACGCTTGCACGCGTGGCGACGGCAGCTTGGCGAAGCGGGCGTAGCCGAGGATGAAACCTTCCAGGTGGCGGGTGCGTTCTTCGATGGTGGCGAGGATTTGCGGCAGGCGTTCGGTCTGGCCACGGCGCACCAGTTCCGCGCCGGAGTGGGCCAGCGACGCCAGCGGGGCCAGTGAATTGTTCAATTCGTGGCTGATGACGCGGATGACTTTTTTCCAGGTTTGCACTTCCTGGCGCCGCAATTCCAGCGTCAGCTGGCGCAGCAGCAGCAATTCGTGGCGGCGGCCGTTCAGGCTGAAGCTGCGCCGCGCCAGGTGGTACACCTCTTCCTCTTCGCCGGCGCCGCTGCTGAACAAGCCGTCGCCGCCGCGCGCCAGCGCCTCGCCCAGCGCGGCGTTCGACTGGAGCACGATGTCGGGCAGGCGTCGGCCTTCCAGTTTGCGGCCGTCGTTGAGCAATTGCCGCGCCGCCAGGTTGGCGTAGACGATGGCGCCGCCGTCGGCCACCAGCAGCATCGCCACCGGCGTGTTTTGCACCATGGTGTCGAGCAGCAGTTCGCGCTGCATCAGGTCGAGCCGTTGTTTGCGCAGCACGTCGCCCAGCGTATTGTGGGCGACCACCAGGTCGGCCAGTTCATCGTTGTGCGGCCAGTACAGGCCGAATGAAAAGTCGCCGTCCTGGTAGCTGGTGACGGTGCCGGTCAGTGCGCGGAACAGCGACAGCATGCCTTGCAGCTGGGCGCGGATGGTGAGGATCGCCACCGGCAGCAGGCATAGCAGGGTCAGCACCAGCACCAGCACGGGTTGCCGCGGCAAAAAATGATGGAATCCCAGCGTCAGCCCGACGGCCAGCGCCAGCAGCGTGCCGAGCAGCGCCGACCAGCGTATCAGCAGCGAGCGGCGCACGCCGGCGGCGGCTTCGGGCTGGCTGGCCATCAGGGGCGGGCGATGCCGAGCCGTTCCATGCGCCGGTACAGCGCCTGGCGCGACAGGCCCAGCTCTTGCGCGGCCTGCGCCACCACGCCGTTGGCGCGCGCCAGCGCGGCGGTCACCGCGGCGCCGTCCGGTTCCGCGTCGGCGCCGCCGGCCGCCGCCAGCGCTGGCGCCGGGGCGGCCGGCAAGCCCAGCTCGGCCGCCTTGATCGTGGCGCCGGCCGACAGCAAGCCGGCGCGCTGCATGACGTTTTTCAGTTCGCGCACATTGCCGGGCCATGGATGGGCCAGCAATGCCGCCTGGGCTTGCTCGTCGAGCAGCTTGCCGGCACCGAGGAAGTGCTGCGCCAGTACCGGGATGTCGGCCGGACGCGCGGCCAGCGGCGGCAGCCGCAGTTCGATCACGTTCAGCCGGTACAGCAAGTCTTCGCGGAAGCTGCCGGCCCGTATCATGGCCGGCAGGTCGGCGTTGGTGGCGCTGATCACGCGCACCTTCACTTGCCGTTCGCGGTTCGATCCGAGCCGTTGAAAGCGGCCGGTTTCCAGCACGCGCAGCAATTTCATCTGGCCGGCCAGCGGCAGGTTGCCGATTTCATCGAGGAACAGCGTGCCGCCGTCGGCCGCCTCGAACTTGCCTTCGCGGGCTTTCGACGCGCCGGTGTAGGCGCCGGCTTCGGCGCCGAACAGTTCCGCCTCGATCAGTTCGGACGGCAGCGCGCCGCAATTAAGCACCACGAACGGGCCGTCGCGCACCGCCGAATTGGCTTGCACGATGGCGGCGATGCATTCCTTGCCGCTGCCGTTCGGGCCGGAGATCAGCACCGGCACGTCGGCCCGCGCCACCTGGCACGCCAGCTGCACCACGCTGTCGGTGGCGGCATCGGCCCACACCATGCCGCGCAGGTCGTAGCCTTGCTGCAGCGCGCGGCGCTGGCGCTGCTCCTGCTGGCGGCGGCTTTGCAGCGCGCGGTTGGCCTGGCCCAGCTCAATCAGGTTTTGTACCGAGGCCAGCAGGCGCCGGTCGTCCCATGGCTTGGCCAGGTAATCGGCGGCGCCTGACTTGATCAGGCCGACCGCCGCGTCGAGCTGGGTCCAGGCGGTCAGCAAGATGACCGGCAAGTCGGGATGGCGCGCGCGGATCTGGCGGAACAGCGCAGCGCCTTCCGCGCCGGAGGTGGTGTCGGCGCTGAAGTTCATGTCCTGGATCACCAGGTCGGCGCCATGCCGCGCCAGCAGCGCCAAGCCTTCTTCGGGCGAGGCGGCGCTGAGCGCGTCGATGTCGTGCAGCGACAGCAGCACTTCGAGCGCGACCGCGACCGCGGCATTGTCGTCAATTATCAGTACGGTAGGCATGTCGCGAGCATAACATTATCGTCGCCATGTCAGGTGCCGCGGGTGGCGGTGGCCGGCGAAATACTGGCCGCGCGCCACGCCGGGCCATACACGGCGACGATGCCGAGCAGCCAGAACAGGACGGCGCCGCCGGCCAGATACAGCGGCGGCAGGCGGGTCATTTCCAGCTGGCTGACCAGCAACTGGTTCAGCCCGAAGCCGAGCAGCACGCCGCCAGCCACGCCGAGCGAGGTGATCATGATGTTTTCGGTCAGGAAGTAGCGCAGGATGTCGATGCGGCGCGCGCCCAGCGCGCGCCGCACGCCGATCTGCTTGCGGCGCTGCGTGACCCACAGGCTGGCGATGCCGACGATGCCGCTGGCGGTCACCATCAGCAGCAGCGCGCTGACCGCGATCAGCATCCACGATAATCCGTGTTCCCTGCGGTAGCGCGTTTCGCGGTGCTGTTCCATGCTGATGGTGCGGATCAGCAGCGGGTCCGCGCTGGACGCGCGCATCGCCTGTTCCGCCTCCTTCATCAGGCGGTCGCGCTGGCCCGGTTCGGCGCGCAGCGCGAACAGCAGGTCCTTGTCGCCCGTCACGCGGGCCGGAAACAGCATCGACAGCTCGCCCTTTGTTCCAAGCTGGCCGATCTGGGTCTGCAGCCGTTCGACCACGCCGATCACGCGCATTTCCGTGGCATCGGCGCCAGTGCCGAGGTACAGCGTCCTGCCGAGCGCGCTGGCGCTGCCGGGCCACAGTTTTTCTGCCGTGGCGCGCGTCACGATCACCACCTTCGGATGGGTATCCTCGACCTTTGCATCGATGTCGATGATTTCGTCCGGAGTGAAGTCGCGCCCTTCGACCAGTTGCAGGCCGAAAGTCTGGACCAGCGAATCGGGTGAAACATAGGGCGATGCGTTGGCGGTGGTATTGATTTGCTTGCGTTCGGCCGCAATCCCGAACGAGCTGCCGTAGAGCGACAGCGGCGCCTGGCTGGTCTGGGCCACCGACATCACGCCCGGCAGCGCGCGCAGCAGCGCCGCCATGCGTTTTTGCTCGGCCATTTGCTGAGGGTGATTCAGCTCGGAGGCGCGGTTGATGTTGACATAAAAGATGTCGCGTTCGGCTACCACGCCGCTGGGACGCGCGGCGATGGCCTGGCGCAGGTTGACGATATGCAGCGCGTTGGCCAGGATCGCCAGGCTCAGCGCGACTTGCACGGCGACCAGCACGGCGCCGGTTTTACTGCGCATCAGCGCAGACAGGATGGGGCGGATTTCCATGGTTGACCTTTATCTTCTTATTGGGATTTGAGTTGCATGGCCGGCGTGACCTGGCACGCGCGCCAGGTCGGCAACAGGCCGGCCAGCAGCGCCGCCAGCACCGATACCCCGAAGGTCAGCAACAGCATTTGTCCATCCATGTGCGCCACTACGCCAAGGTCTTCCGATTGCAGCGAAATCAGCGCCAGCGCGGCATATGCCAGCAGCAGTCCGAGCAAGCCGCCGGCCAGGCCGATGACGGTGGTTTCGACCAGGAATTGGCGGAAGATTTCCGGCTTCGACGCACCCAGCGCGCGGCGGATGCCGACTTCGGCGGCGCGCGTCGAAAACTTCGCCAGCAGCAGGCCGATGGTGTTGACCAGGCATAGCAGCAAGAAGCCGAACGCCAGCCAGGCCGCCAGCCGGTTATCGTTGTCGACCACGTTCTGCAGTCGCATCCATTCGTTCACATTGAACAACTGGTTGGGCGCATTGCGCTGCATGCGGCCCAGCTTGCGCTGTTCGGCGGCATAGTTGTCCAGGTAATTTTGCAAGTCGCCGCGTTCGCCGCTGCCGGCCATTTCGAACCAGAACTGCAGCCAGGTGCATTCGGAGTCGAGCACGCCCTGGAAACCCGGACTATGTTCGCTGGCGCAACTGACGCCGCCGTCCTGGCTGGCCTGGTGACGAATCGCGCTCGACAGCGGAATGAAGAAATCGTCTTCCGCGCCGAACGCGCCCTTGCTGCCGATAAGGTGATGCACGCGCGGCACCGGGTCCCAGCGATCGAGCACGCCGCCGACCTGGAATTGCTGGCCCATCAGCGTCATGCGCTGGCCGACCGGGTTGCCGGCGCCGTACAGCTTTTCGGCCAGCCTGCGGGTCAGCACGATGATGTCGGCGCCGCTGGCGTCATCGGCTTCGCTCCATGGCTGGCCGTACAGGAACGGGGTTTCGAACATGGCGAAAAAGTCGCGCGTCGGCGCCAGGCCCTGGACCCGGAATACGCCGATATCCTTGCGCTGCGGTTCGACCGGACCGGCCACGCCATACATCGCGGTGCGCCGCACGCCGATTTTGCTGTTCAGGAAATTGCCGATGTCGCGGTAGCTGGTCTGGCTTTGCGTGATGCCGATAGGTTCACCCGGGGCATAGCCTTTCAGCGGGCCGGTATCGATCACCGGCACGAACATGCGGTCGCTCTTGTGCGGCAGCGGATCGGCCGACATCATGTGCAGGATGGTCAGCGTGGAAATGCTGGCCGCCACGCCGACCGCCAGCGTCAGTATCATCAGCGCGGTCAGCGCCGGGCTGCGGCGCAGGCTCAGCAAGCCGCGCACGAAATAGTATTGGAACATGGCGCCGCTCCTCATGCCGCGTGGCCGGCCGCTGCGCGGTCCACCAGCGACGGTCCCTTGCGTACCAGGTCCGACACCTGGCCGTCGATGATGTGGACATTGCGCTGGCTGCGCAGCGCCAGTTCCGGATCATGCGTCACCATCAGGATGGTGGTGCCCTGGGCGTTGATCTGTTCCAGCAGCTCCATCACGCCGCGCGCCATTTGCGTGTCCAGGTTACCGGTCGGTTCATCGGCCAGCAACAGTTTCGGCGAACCGGCCAGCGCGCGCGCGATCGCCACGCGCTGCTGCTGGCCGCCCGACAGTTCGGCCGGATAATGCTTCATGCGCGACGCCAGGCCGACCTTGGCCAGCGCATCCTCGATGCGCTCCTTGCGCTCGGCCCGATTGAAGCCGCGGTAGCGCAGCGGCACGTCGACATTGTCGAACAGCGACAGGTCGGGGATCAGGTTGAAACCCTGGAAGATGAAGCCCAGCTTTTCATTGCGCAGGCGCGAGCGGGCGCTGTCGTTCATGCCCTTGACGTTGATGCCGTCGAGGATGTAGTCGCCGCTGGTAAATTCCTCGAGCAGGCCGGCGATGTTCAGGAAGCTGGTCTTGCCGGAGCCGGACGGCCCGGTGACGGTGACGAATTCGCCTTGCCTGACGTGGATTTCGAAGCCGCGCAGCGCGTGGGTTTCGATCAGATGGGTGCGGTAGACTTTACTGAGGTTTTGCATGCGCAGCATGGCGGGACTCCGGTGAATGAATGTGGTAAGAAAATTGGTCTGGAGCGTCAACAGAACGTTCAGGGCAATGCAACGCCGCCATGGACGTTTTTTAGGCGCGCTTACTGGTTCAGCGAGACGCGGGCGGCGTTCTCGAAGGTGTCTGTGCCGGAAATGACCACCTGGTCGCCCTGTTTCAGGCCGCCCAGGATTTCGACCGCCGACACGCTGGTGGCGCCGATCCTGACCGGCGTGCGGATCGCCACGCCATCGCGCACCACGTAGGCGAAGCGGCCGCCTTCGGCTTCCAGGAAGGGGCCGCGCGCCAGCAGCAGCACATTCGGTTTTTCATCGATCAGCAAACGCGCCGAGACGCGCTGGTTCTGGCGCAGGCCGGCCGGCTGCGCGCCATTGAAACGCACGCGCGCCAGCACCTGGTTCTTGACCACTTCGGGCGACAGCGCCGACAGCTTGCCGGTGGCCTTGATGGCGCCCGTTTCGATTTCCGCGCTCATGCCGAGGCCGATGTCGGCGACATAGGTTTCCGGCACTTCCAGTTCGACTTCCAGTTGCGACAGGTCGACCAGCGTCATCAGCGCGGTATTGGCTTGCACCACGCTGCGGTTGGCCACCGACAGCGTGCCGATGAAGCCGTTGACCGGCGCGCGCACCGTCAGTTCGTCGACCCGGCGCTGCGCATTGTCGCGGCTCAGGCGCTGCCGTTCCAGTTCGCTGGTCCTGGTTTTCAGCGCCAGCGCGACGTCCTCGCCTTCCAGTTCGGCCGCCTGCGACGCTTGCTTGCTGCGGATCTGGGCCGAGTTCAGCGCATCCTTGGCCTTCTGGTAATCGATCTTGGCGATGATGCCGACCTGGGCCACGCTTTCATAGCGTTCCAGCGTGCGCTGGGCCGACAGGCGGTCGATCTCGGCGGTGTCGGCGTCGCGCCGCGCCACCAGCTTTTGTTTGCGCGCCAGGATCTGCTGGCGCGCCACTTCCGCTTCCAGCTGCTGCACCGTCGATTGTTCGCGTTTCAGCGCATCGCTCAGGTCGGGCGATTCCAGCAGCGCCAGGATATCGCCTTTCTTGACCGTGTCGCCGGCCTTGGCTTTCAAGGTCACGGTGGCCACCGTGGTCGAATACAGCGTCGGGCTGATCGCCGCCACCACCCGGCCGTTGACGGCGGCGTCGCGGATCAGCGTGCCGCGCCCGACTTCGGCGATGCGCAGGCGCGACAGGTTGACGGAATGCTGGCTGTTGCGCCACGCATGGAACAGCAGCGCGGAGGCGGCGATCAGCACGGCCGCCGCGGCAATCCAGATGGCGTATTTTTTACGATGCTGTTCGGCCGGGGCGGTCATTACGGCGTCTTGAGAAGAAGTGTCGCGGATCATGTCGAGGGCGTGTGGTGGGAAGATATTTCTTTCTAAGCATTAATCATGCCATGTTTTAAATGGTTGATTTAACAGAGAAATTTATTTCGTGTCCACTGTCCGCGCGTGTCCGGCATGTCCGGATTTGGTCCGCTGAAATAGGTATTTGATGCAATGGACGTACCGGGCGGTGTGTGGTTTTACGGAGATGGAACCATTCCAATTGTGTCTCCACTTAGTTTATATGCCTCCTTTTTCCGAAAGCCGAGAATATGCCAAATAACATTCCCGTTTCAAATAATAATCCAGCCTATTTTTATGCTGGGGGCGCCGCACCGGCAGCTTCCAATTCCACTACGACGCCTTCTTCTCATGCGCCATCAGCTCATCACAGCGCGCCGCCAGGACATAGCTCCTCGAGAAGTAATCAGCATCGCATCATGCGATCCTATGCACCGCGCGGGCCGCAGGATCCGAATCAGGCGCGGGTGGCTTTCCAGGATGGTTTGAATAACGTTGCCGGTAATTATTTGCAAAATATGATGGCGGAAGAAGAGGCGATGATGCAGCAATATGGCGCACCACCGCCATATAACTCCAATGAAAAGAAAGCTGTGCTGCACATCAGGAAAGGGTATTGCGGTGTGGTGTCCGATGCATTGCTGGCACACATGAATGCCAACCATTTAAATAGCGGCGGCTATGCCAAAATGGACCGCAACGCCAACAATGAAACGCACTTTTTCCTGGTCAGTGCGGACCGCAAAACGATCATCGAGCCAACCTATAAGCAAATGTTTTTTTCCCGGGGGCAACTGGCGCAAAATGCCGATCACTGCATCAATAGCGTGCGCAACTTCCCAACGGTCTTCGCCGGCACGCCACAGGAGTTTTCGCAAGTCGTCGATGCCATGTGCCAGCAGCTTGGCATTAGTCAGGAGAAAAAGAATGTGCTGCGCCAGCACTGGTTTTAAGAGCCATATCGGCTGACGCCGCTATATTCCCGCATTACTTGTCCTGCGCCAGCGGCTTGTTCTTGTCGATCACTTCGTGGCAATCGCCCTTGATGACGGCGTTGTCGTAATTGGTCCAGCCGTAGCTGTCGACGTAGCGCTTGTGCTGCTTGAACGCCGGATTGACGAAGCTCCATTGCAGCCGCTCGCCGCCGTAATGGATGTTGCCCAGGTCGAGCAGGGTGTGGAACACGTTCTCGGTCGACAGGCGCGATTGGCGGTGGCGCTTCAATTGCCCGATCTTGTCCGGGTAGCGCTGCTGGTACTGGTCGGAATACCAGACCAGCGCCGGCACGTGGAATTCGTATTGCGTGTTGTGGCCGTGGAAGGCCAGCCGGCACGTGCCGTCATATAACGTCTGGCCATGGTCGGCCACGTACATCATCGATGTCAGTTGCCGGCGCTGTTTCAGCGTGTCGATGACGTGCGCCAGGAACCAGTCGGTGTACAGGATCGAGCTGTCGTAGCTATTGTTGAGCTGCGGCTTGATCCTGGTGTCGGTGTAGACCGGATTGTCGACCCCGAACAGCGACGGCTGCCATTTGTCGAACGATTGCGGATAGCGGTGGCTGTAATTCCAGTGGCTACCCAGCGAGTGCAGCACGATCAGCTTTTTCGGCGCCGGGTCGGCCAGCGCGTTTTTCAGCGGGTCGAACAGGATCTGGTCGAAATTGGAATTGTTGGTGAAGCCGCCCAGGTTGAGGAATTGCACCACGTCGGCTTCCTTGGCGAATACCGACACCGGCGTGTCGAACTGGCCGAAGGAAATCTGGTTCGACAGCCAGTAGGTTTTAAAGCCGGCTTCCTTGTAGGCGGTCAGGAAGGACTTTTCGCTGAAGCCGTCTTTCAGGCTTTGGGTGGCCGGCTTGCGCGAGACGATCACCGGCACCGACAAGCGGGTCGCCGATACCGCCGTGATCAGGTTGCTCATGCTGACCAGGTTGCTCTCCTGCCTGAGCAGCGGATTGGTGTCGCGCTGGTAGCCGTTCAGGCTCCAGCGGTCGTAGCGCGACGATTCGCCGATCACCATGACGACGACTTCCGGTTCCTGGTTGGGGCTGGCCTGGCGCGCGCCGAAGGTGAATGTGCTGCTCTTTTCGCCCAGTTCGGCCAGGTATTTGCGCTCCTTGTAGAAATCGACGCCGCGCGCCATCAGGCCGAACGGCCAGGAATTGCCGAAGGCGCTGAAGTCGAACGGCAGCCTGGCCCAGTGCGGCAACGGGGTCCACCGCCAGCCGGTGCGATCGGCGCCGGGCTCGCTGTCATCGTCCTCCTCCTCTTCGTCGGACGCGCTGGCTGTCGCCGCGGTGGACGCGGATGCCGACACGGCGGCTGAAGCGCGCGGCGTGGCCTGGATGCCGAATTCCACCCCGTAGCAGCAGACGGCCGCGACGATGGCCAGCGCGGCCAGGGCCGCCACGCGCGGCGCGGCGGACCAGTCCAGGTCGCGGTTGTGGCGCACCAGGCGCCAGGTCAGCAGCCACCAGGCGATCACGGCCAGCATCACGCCCAGCATCAGCCACACTTTTTGGCCGAGGAATTCCAGCGCTTCCTTCGGGCTGGTTTCGGCGATGATGCCCAGGTGGTGCGTCGAGATGCCCTGGCCGTAGAAGGTGAACAGGTAGATTTCGGTCGGCAGCGCCAGAAACGCCGGGATCAGCAGCCAGTGAAACCAGGCCGGACGCTTGAACACGGCCCATGCGGCGATCCAGGCCATGGCCTCGATGCCGGCGATGCGCCACGGCTGGTCCGGGCTTTTGCCCAGCACGACGGGAAACCAAGGCACGGCCGACAGCAGCGCGTAAGTCAGGAGCACGAACAGGTTGCCGCGGCGGAGCAGAGGGCGCATAAGGATGGGATAGAGGTCAGGATCAGCAAAAAATTGTCCGCTATTATCTAGCCTTTTACGGCTCAGCGGCAGGCCGGCAGCGCAAATAGACAAGGCCATCACAATGGCTTTTTTGCAACGCAATCTGCCTGTTTTTGCGGCAAAAAGCGGTAAACTGATTGACCCCACGAAATTGAAAGCCTATACTCGCGAGTTCTCGATTTTATTCTGCACATCGTTTACGCATCATTTGGCTTTGCTTGGCCGCTCCTTCGCGAGTGGCTGTCGGCGCCTCTCGATGGCAGTGCGGATCGGGGCTAGGTTTTAGTCGCCGGGCAGCCGCCCGGGTTATTAATCGTAGTATTTTGTTGGATTTATAACGATGCCAACCATCAATCAATTGATTCGCAATCCACGCGTCGCCCTGACCGTGAAAAGCAAATCGCCGGCGCTGGAAAACAGCCCGCAAAAGCGTGGCGTTTGCACACGTGTTTACACCACGACTCCAAAGAAGCCTAACTCGGCTCTGCGTAAAGTCGCTAAAGTTCGCCTGACCAATGGTTTCGAAGTCATTTCGTACATTGGCGGTGAAGGCCATAACCTGCAAGAGCATAGTGTTGTGCTGTTGCGCGGCGGCCGCGTCAAGGATTTGCCGGGTGTGCGTTACCACATGGTTCGCGGCGCCCTCGATACCCAAGGCGTGAAAGACCGTAAGCAAGCGCGTTCGAAGTACGGTACCAAGCGTGCTAAAGCGGGCAAGAAGTAATCGTCATTAAAAAAGTTTCGCTCAGTGGCAACTAGCTAAGTGAATGTAGTCGACCGCATCTGGTCGAGTAAGTGGAAGACTATGATGGTCGTCCGCGAGTGTGCGAAGAACGCGCGCTCAACTGAAGATTGAAAGGAATTGATATGCCACGTCGTCGTGAAGTACCCAAACGCGAAATTTTGCCAGATCCAAAATTCGGCAACACTGATGTCGCTAAATTTGTAAACGTGCTGATGTTGTCCGGTAAAAAATCGGTCGCTGAAAACATCATCTACCGCGCCTTTGAATACATTGCCACCAAATCGGGCAAGGATCCATTGGAAGTGTTCGCCACCGCAATCAACAACGCCAAGCCGTTGGTCGAGGTGAAATCCCGTCGCGTCGGTGGTGCAAACTACCAGGTGCCGGTCGAAGTTCGCCCAGTCCGCCGCATGGCCCTGTCGATGCGCTGGTTGCGTGAAGCAGCGAACAAGCGCAGCGAAAAATCCATGCCACAACGCCTCGGCGGTGAGCTGATGGAAGCGGCTGAAAGCCGCGGCGGCGCCATGAAAAAACGCGATGAAGTCCATCGCATGGCTGAAGCGAACAAAGCGTTCTCGCATTTCCGCTTCTAATAAAATCGGGCAGGCCCTCCGTGGCCTGACTGTTATCTGTTGTTCGAGGCCGGGCTCATTTTTTTCTCAAAAAATGGCGCTCGGTTTTGTCCATTAAAAGATTTAGGAATAATTATGGCCCGCAAGACCCCCATTGAGCGCTACCGTAATATCGGTATCTCCGCTCACATCGATGCAGGTAAAACCACCACCACCGAACGCGTCCTGTTCTACACGGGCGTGAACCACAAGATCGGTGAAGTTCATGATGGCGCGGCCACCATGGACTGGATGGAGCAGGAACAAGAGCGCGGTATCACGATTACTTCCGCGGCGACCACCTGCTTCTGGAAAGGGATGGCTAACAACTTCCCTGAGCACCACATCAACATCATCGACACCCCAGGCCACGTTGACTTCACCATTGAAGTTGAACGTTCGATGCGCGTGCTGGACGGCGCTTGCATGGTTTACTGCGCAGTCGGCGGCGTGCAGCCACAGTCGGAAACCGTATGGCGCCAGGCTAACAAGTACAAAGTGCCACGTCTGGCCTTCGTCAACAAGATGGACCGCACCGGCGCGAACTTCTTCAAGGTCTACGAGCAGATGCGCGCTCGCCTGAAGGCAAACCCGGTCCTGATCCAGATTCCTATCGGCGCCGAAGAAGGCTTCAAGGGCGTGATCGATCTGGTCAAGATGAAAGCGATCCTGTGGGACGACGCTTCGCAAGGCATGAAATTCGACTACGTCGAAATCCCGGCCGAGCTGGCAGCTTCCGCCGCCGAGTGGCGCGAGAAGATGGTTGAAGTCGCTGCAGAAGCGTCCGAAGACCTGATGAACAAGTACCTGGAAGAAGGCGACCTGTCTGAAGCCGAAATCAAGAAAGCGCTGCGCGACCGCACCATCGCTTCCGAGATCGTGCCGATGATGTGCGGTACCGCTTTCAAGAACAAGGGCGTGCAAGCCATGCTGGACGCGGTCATCGAATACCTGCCGTCGCCGCTGGATATCGCCTCGGTCAAAGGCCTGGACGAAGATGAGCAGCCAGTGACCCGCCGCGCAGCCGACGACGAGAAATTCTCGGCGCTGGCGTTCAAGATCATGACCGACCCGTTCGTCGGCCAGCTGG
Organism: Janthinobacterium agaricidamnosum NBRC 102515 = DSM 9628; assembly: GCF_000723165.1. Taxonomy (NCBI): domain Bacteria; kingdom Pseudomonadati; phylum Pseudomonadota; class Betaproteobacteria; order Burkholderiales; family Oxalobacteraceae; genus Janthinobacterium; species Janthinobacterium agaricidamnosum. The sequence continues at coordinate 5,315,506 of NZ_HG322949.1, read as the reverse complement.
CCTTCTTCCGCGTGTACTCGGGCGCCGTCAATTCGGGCGACACCGTGTACAACTCGGTCAAAGGCCGCAAGGAACGCCTGGGCCGCATCTTGCAGATGCACGCCAACCAGCGTGAAGAGATCAAGGAAGTGCGCGCCGGCGACATCGCCGCGGCAGTTGGCCTGAAAGACGTGACCACCGGCGAAACCCTGTGCGATCCGACCTCGATCATCACCCTGGAAAAAATGGTCTTCCCTGAGCCTGTGATTCAACAGGCCGTGGAACCAAAAACCAAGGCTGACCAGGAAAAAATGGGCCTGGCGCTGAACCGCCTGGCACAGGAAGATCCTTCGTTCCGCGTGAAAACCGACGAAGAATCGGGCCAGACCATCATCGGTGGTATGGGTGAGTTGCACCTGGAAATTATCGTTGACCGCATGAAGCGCGAATTCGGCGTCGAAGCGACCGTCGGCAAGCCACAAGTGGCTTACCGCGAAACGATCCGCAAGGTTTGCGAAGAAATCGAAGGCAAGTTCGTCAAGCAATCCGGTGGTCGTGGCCAGTACGGTCACGTGGTGTTGAAGATCGAACCGCAAGAACCAGGCAAGGGCTTTGAATTCGTTGACGCGATCAAGGGCGGTACCGTTCCTCGCGAATACATCCCTGCGGTAGAAAAAGGCGTGCGCGAAACCCTGACCACCGGCGTGTTGGCCGGCTACCCAGTGGTGGACGTCAAGGTGACGCTGTTCTTCGGTTCGTACCACGATGTGGACTCGAACGAAAACGCGTTCCGCATGGCTGCTTCGATGGCGTTCAAGGACGGTTGCCGTAAAGCGGCTCCAGTCATCCTGGAACCAATGATGGCGGTGGAAGTGGAAACGCCGGAAGACTACGCCGGTACCGTGATGGGCGACCTGTCGTCCCGCCGCGGTATGGTGCAGGGCATGGACGAAATCCCGGGCGGCGGCGGCAAGATCATCAAGGCCGAAGTGCCTCTGTCGGAAATGTTTGGTTACTCGACCACCCTGCGTTCCGCAACGCAAGGCCGTGCGACCTACACGATGGAATTCAAGCACTACGCTGAAGCTCCTAAGCATGTCACCGAGGCTATCGTTACCTCGAAGGCTAAGTAATTTTTGTATTTTTGCGGCCGGGGAAATGCTCCGGCCGCATATTTAAATCATTGTTTTAAGGAAGAAT
>NZ_HG322949.1:5249087-5314291 GCF_000723165.1 Janthinobacterium agaricidamnosum NBRC 102515 = DSM 9628 | reverse complement strand
TTGCTTAATTTTCATTAATTAAGCGAATGCGGCAGGGCCGGCGTTACCCGGCCCTGTTGTATTCAAGCTCAGTATGATGGGCGGCAAGATTTCACTGCGATTCAGTGCTATCATGTCGACCCCAAGCTAGGCACCGAAGATTACTTTTCGCCGCGTGGTTTGCTCACCCGGTTCGTTCTTTTAAGGAAATACCATGTCCACACCAAATCAAAAAATCCGCATCCGCCTGAAAGCGTTCGATTACAAGCTGATCGACCAGTCGGCTCTGGAAATCGTTGAAACCGCGAAGCGCACCGGCGCTGTCGTCAAGGGTCCAGTACCTTTGCCTACCCGTATCCAGCGTTTCGACGTGCTGCGTTCCCCGCACGTCAACAAAACCTCGCGCGACCAGTTCGAAATCCGCACCCACCAGCGCCTGATGGACATCGTCGACCCAACGGACAAAACCGTTGACGCGTTGATGAAACTCGACCTGCCAGCTGGCGTCGATGTCGAAATCAAACTGCAATAATCGTATTCGGCAGGCGGACTGAGTTCCGCCAGCCAGTCGGGGCCGGGCGAGTCCGCGTGAGCGGACAAGCCCGGCCCCGCTCCGTTTCAGGGCTGCCGCCCGAGATTCTCATCCTCTCGCTCTTGCCATTTCCGTCGCAGCGTTTGTTTTTCCAGCAAAAAACTTATTGGGCTTGACCTCTGTGCCGGCATCGATATCGAACAGTCGGAGCAGGGCCGGCGCGAGCATCAGGCGCTGGGCGGCGGGGTGCCGCTGATCCTGATCGGCCAGCGCCGCATCCAGGGCTGCAATCGGGGCGCGATTGAGCGCGCTGGCGGTGCTGCCGCCGGCTGCCGTGGCAGTGCGTTAGCCGCAGCTCGAAGGGCGCCCGCAAACGGGTGTTTTTTTCGCCGCTGCGGCGCGGCCCCAGGGTTCCCCATGTGGCTGCCAGCATTCGGCGCAGCCCGCATTCCCGGCCCGTTTCGGGCCGTTTTCTTGCCTGAATTCAAGTCCCGCATCTATGCCGCGCAACACTTTGACATACCTCGTGTTAACTTGTTGCGTCAAGGGTTTTTGTGCTATATACTAGCCGGCTTCGGTATGGATTCGTCTTTTTTGAGTCCTACGTTACTTTGTAGTTAAACAAGCCCCGCCCAATCGCAGGTGGGAATGGAGAAAAAATGAGCCTAGGCCTTCTCGGTCGCAAGGTTGGTATGATGCGCATTTTCACGGACGAAGGGGATTCGATTCCTGTCACCGTGCTGGACGTATCGAACAACCGTGTTGCGCAAATCAAAACTCCTGAAACAGACGGTTACTCCGCTGTTCAGGTCGCATTCGGTCAACGTCGCGCTTCCCGCGTGACCAAGGCTGTTGCTGGTCATCACGCCAAAGCTGGTGTTGAAGCCGGTACTCTGTTGAAAGAGTTCCGCGTCGATGCTGCTAAAGCTGCCGAATTGAAAGCTGGCGATGTTGTTGCCGCTTCCCTGTTCGAAGTCGGTCAAAAGATCGACGTGCAAGGCGTTACCATCGGTAAGGGTTATGCTGGCGTTATCAAACGTTATCACTTCGCTTCCGGCCGTCAAACGCACGGTAACTCCCGTTCGCATAACGTTCCAGGCTCCATCGGTATGGCGCAAGATCCAGGTCGTGTTTTCCCTGGTAAACGCATGACCGGTCATCTGGGTGACGTGACCCGCACGATCCAAAATCTCGAAATCGCCCGTATCGATGCCGACCGTCAGCTGTTGCTGGTCAAAGGCGCGATCCCAGGTGCGAAAAATGGTCAGGTTGTTGTGTCGCCAGCCATTAAAACCAAAGCCAAGAAGGGAGCTTAAACGATGGAACTCAAGCTTCTGAATGCGCAAGGTCAAGCCGGCTCCAACGTCGTCGCTGCTGATACCATTTTCGGCCGTGATTACAACGAAGCGCTGATCCACCAGGTCGTCATCGCTTATCAAGCGAATGCACGCAGCGGTAACCGCAAGCAAAAAGACCGTGAAGAAGTTCACCACACGACCAAAAAGCCATGGCGCCAAAAAGGTACCGGCCGCGCTCGTGCCGGTATGTCGTCGTCGCCTCTGTGGCGCGGTGGTGGTCGGATTTTCCCGAACTCGCCTGACGAGAACTTCACCCACAAAGTGAACAAAAAAATGTATCGCGCAGGTATCTGCTCGATTCTGTCGCAGCTGGCCCGCGAAGAGCGCCTGATCGTCATCGACGATCTGACGATCGACGCACCAAAAACCAAGCTGCTGTCGCAAAAGCTGAACGGCCTGGGTTTTGACTCGGTCCTGATCATCACCGACGTGTTGAACGAAAACCTGGAACTGGCATCGCGTAACTTGCCTAACGTGCTCGTCGTCGAGCCACGTCACGCAGACCCGTTGTCGCTGGTGTTCTACAAGAAGATCCTGGTCACCAAAGCTGCACTGGCTAAGATTGAGGAGATGCTGGCATGAGCGCGATTTTGAAACATAGCGAAGAACGCTTGATGAAGGTGCTGTTGGCGCCGGTCATTTCCGAAAAGGCCACCATGGTCGCGGAAAAGAACGAGCAAATTGTATTCCGCGTATTGCCGGATGCAACCAAGCCTGAAATCAAGGCAGCGGTCGAACTGCTGTTCAAGGTTGAAGTCCTGTCGGTGCAAACCGCGAACCGTGAAGGTAAGCAAAAGCGCACTGGCCGTTTCAACGGTCGTCGTAACCATACCAAGCGTGCTTTCGTGTGCCTGAAACCTGGCCAGGAAATCAACTTCTCCGAGGAGGCTGCATAATGGCACTCGTTAAGATGAAACCAACCTCGCCAGGCCGTCGCGGCATGGTGAAGGTGGTGAATGCCGACCTGTACAAAGGCCGTCCATTCGCTGCCCTGGTTGAAAAGAAATCCAAGACCGCCGGTCGTAACAACAACGGTCACATCACCACCCGTCATATCGGTGGTGGTCACAAGCAGCACTACCGCCTGATCGACTTCAAGCGCCAGAAAGATGGTATCCCTGCGAAAGTGGAACGTATCGAATACGATCCTAACCGCACCGCCAACATCGCTCTGCTGTGCTACGCCGACGGCGAGCGCCAGTACATCATCGCAACCAAAGGCATGTCCGTTGGCGACGCAGTGATGAACGGTTCGGAAGCGCCTATCAAGTCGGGCAACTGCCTGCCTATCCGTAACATCCCGGTCGGTACCGTGATGCATTGCGTCGAAATGTTGCCAGGTAAGGGTGCCCAGATGGCCCGTACCGCCGGCGCCGGCGTTGTGCTGATGGCGCGCGAAGGTGTTTACGCTCAGGTGCGTCTGCGCTCCGGCGAAGTGCGCCGCGTGCATATCGAGTGCCGTGCAACCGTGGGTGAAGTCGGCAATGCCGAGCACAGCCTGCGTAAAATCGGTAAAGCTGGTGCGATGCGCTGGCGCGGTGTTCGTCCTACCGTTCGCGGTGTGGTCATGAACCCGGTCGATCACCCGCACGGTGGTGGTGAAGGTAAAACAGCAGCTGGTCGTCATCCAGTTTCGCCATGGGGCCAACAGACCAAGGGTAAGAAGACCCGCAGCAACAAGCGTACTTCTTCCATGATCGTCTCGCGCCGCGGCAAGAAATAAGGGGTAGCACATGACACGTTCATTGAAAAAAGGGCCGTTCTGTGACGCCCACCTGGTGAAAAAAGTTGAAGCTGCGCAAGCTGCCAAAGACAAAAAACCAATCAAAACCTGGTCGCGTCGTTCGACAATCATGCCTGACTTCATCGGCCTGACGATCGCGGTACATAACGGCAAGCTGCACGTGCCGGTATATGTTTCCGAAAACATGGTTGGTCACAAGCTCGGCGAATTCGCACTGACCCGTACGTTCAAGGGCCATGCAGCTGACAAAAAGGCTAAGAAATAATGGAAACTAAAGCTATCCTCAAAGGTGTGCGCCTGTCGGACCAAAAGGGCCGCCTGGTTGCTGACCTGATCCGTGGCAAGAAAGTTGACGCTGCACTCAACATCTTGCAATTCAGCCCGAAAAAAGGTGCTGCGATCATCAAGCGTGTTCTGGAATCCGCCATTGCGAATGCCGAGCACAACGATGGCGCCGACATCGACGAATTGTTCGTGAAAACGATCTACGTCGAAAAGGGTCCGGTCCTGAAGCGCTTCACCGCGCGTGCAAAAGGCCGTGGCGACCGTATTTCGAAACAATCCTGTCACGTTTACGTGACTGTCGGTAACTAAGGAGCCACGATGGGTCAGAAAATTCATCCAACAGGCTTCCGCCTTTCAGTCACCCGTAACTGGGCATCGCGTTGGTACGCAGGCAACGGCAATTTCGCTGCCATGCTCAACGAAGATCTGAAAGCACGCGCTTACCTGAAAAAGAAACTGAAGAACGCATCGGTTGGCCGCATCGTTATCGAGCGTCCCGCCAAGAACGCGCGCTTCACGATCTACAGCTCGCGCCCAGGCGTGGTCATTGGTAAAAAAGGCGAAGACATCGAAGTACTGAAGTCCGCTTTGACCAAGATCATGGGCGTGCCTGTGCACGTGAATATCGAAGAAATCCGCAAGCCGGAAATCGACTCGCAGCTGATCGCCGATTCGATCGCCCAGCAGCTGGAAAAACGGATCATGTTCCGCCGCGCCATGAAGCGCGCAATGCAAAATGCAATGCGCCTGGGTGCACTCGGTATCAAGATCATGTCTTCCGGCCGTCTGAACGGTATCGAGATCGCTCGTAAAGAGTGGTACCGCGAAGGCCGCGTGCCTCTGCACACCCTGCGCGCCGATATCGACTACGGTACCAGCGAAGCTTCCACGACCTACGGCATCATCGGTGTCAAGGTATGGGTTTACAAAGGCGACCGCGCTCCTAACGGCGACGCTCCAGTGATCGATACCCCGGCCGACGAGAAGAAGAGCCGCGGTCCGCGCCGTGACGATGGCAAGCCTTCCGGCCGCCCACGTCCAGGCACTGCTGCGAAACCATCCACAGCACCAGGTGCTGCACGCGTACGCACCGCCGCTAAACCGGCCGCCGCTGCACCAGCTGAGAAAGCAGGAGAATAATCATGCTGCAACCAGCACGCAGAAAGTATCGTAAAGAGCAGAAGGGCCGCAACACCGGTATCTCGCATTCGCGCGGCACCGCCGTGTCGTTCGGCGAATTCGGTTTGAAAGCGGTTGCCCGCGGTCGTATCACTGCGCGTCAAATTGAAGCGGCGCGTCGTGCAATGACCCGTCACATCAAGCGCGGTGGCCGTATCTGGATCCGTATTTTCCCGGACAAGCCAATTTCGAACAAACCGGCTGAAGTCCGTATGGGTAACGGTAAAGGTAATCCTGAGTACTACGTCGCTGAAATTCAGCCAGGCAAAGTACTGTATGAAATGGATGGCGTTGATGAAGCGCTGGCACGGGAAGCTTTCCGTCTTGCCGCCGCTAAACTGCCACTGGCAACGACTTTCGTCGTGCGCCAGGTTGGCCAATAATTGGAGTTGAATATGAAAGCAACTGAACTCCGCGGCAAAGACCAGGCAGCTCTGCAAAAAGAGTTGAATGACTTGTTGAAGGCACAGTTCGGCATGCGTATGCAAATCGCTACGCAACAGCTGAGCAACACTTCGCAGCTCAAGAAGGTACGCCGCGATATCGCGCGTGTGAAGACGGTAATGAATCTGAAGGAAGCCAAATGAACGATCCAGTGAAAAAGCCGCTCAAGCGCACGCTGATCGGTAAAGTGGTCTCCGACAAGATGGACAAGACCGTTACCGTTCTGATCGAACGCCACGTGAAGCATCCTTTGTACGGCAAGATCATCATGCGTTCGAACAAGTATCACGCGCATGACGAAACCAACCAGGTCAAAGCCGGTGATACGGTCGAGATCCAGGAAGGTCGCCCGATCTCCAAGACAAAGGCGTGGACGGTCACCCGTGTGGTGCAAGCCGCACAAATCGTTTAATTCGATACAGCGTCTCGGCGCTGTATTTAATTAGTACTTGCAGGCCCGCAAATTGTATGTAATACTTGCGGGCTTCGTTCATGTAACGCCGCAAAGTGTCTGGCCACAGACATAGCTCCGCGGTCAGTTGATGTATGAAGGTCATGCACCCAAACAGTGTAGCCCAGCAGGGCGGCTCTGGCGGGACCAAGACTGACCGCGGGTCTACATTGTGTGGATTCTTCGGCTTAAGTTGGGAAAGAGAATACTATGATTCAAACTGAAAGCCGGCTCGAAGTGGCTGACAATACCGGTGCCAAAGAAGTAATGTGCATCAAGGTATTGGGCGGCTCCAAGCGCCGTTATGCTGGCATTGGCGATGTGATCAAGGTAACCGTCAAGGTTGCTGCGCCACGTGGCCGTGTCAAAAAAGGTGAAATTTATAACGCCGTGGTTGTGCGCACCGCTAAAGGTGTTCGCCGCCAAGACGGTTCCCTGGTGAAGTTCGACGGCAATGCCGCAGTTCTGTTAAACGCCAAGCTGGAACCGATCGGTACCCGTATTTTTGGACCTGTCACACGCGAACTGCGTAGTGAAAAGTTCATGAAAATCGTGTCCCTGGCACCGGAAGTCCTGTAAGGAGTCGTAATGGATAAGATTCGTAAAAACGACGAAGTCATCGTTCTGACCGGGAAAGACAAGGGCAAACGTGGTGTGGTTCAGCAACGTATCGATGCTGAACATATCGTGGTTGACGGCATCAACGTCGCTAAAAAAGCGACCAAGCCGAACCCGATGACTGGCGTAACTGGTGGTATCGTCGATAAGACCATGCCAATTCACGTGTCCAACGTTGCATTGTTCAATGCAGCGACTGGCAAGGCAGATCGCGTAGGTTTCAAAGAAGTGGACGGCAAAAAAGTCCGCGTCTTTAAATCCTCCGGCGAAGTAGTGAAGGCTTAAGAAATCATGGCACGTCTCCAAGAATTCTATAAAGAAAAAGTCGTCGCCGACCTGACAACCAAATTCGGTTACAAGTCGTCGATGGAAGTTCCGCGCCTGACCAAGATCACCCTGAACATGGGTGTGGGCGAGGCAATCGCGGACAAGAAAGTTCTCGAACACGCTGTTGCGGATTTGACCAAGATTGCTGGCCAGAAGCCAGTGACGACCAAGTCGCGCAAGGCAATCGCGGGTTTCAAAATCCGTGAAGGTTACCCGATCGGTACCATGGTCACCCTGCGTGGCGCTCGCATGTACGAGTTCCTGGATCGCTTCATCACCGTGGCCCTGCCGCGCGTGCGCGATTTCCGTGGTGTGAATGGCCGTGCGTTCGATGGTCGTGGCAACTACAACATCGGTGTCAAGGAACAGATCATTTTCCCTGAAATCGAGTACGACAAGATTGACGCGTTGCGCGGTATGAATATCAGCATCACGACAACCGCTAAGACCGACGACGAAGCGAAAGCTCTGCTCGCCGCCTTTAAATTCCCGTTCAGAAACTGAGATCATGGCAAAATTGGCACTGATTAACCGTGAGCAAAAGCGTGTAGACCTGGCTGCGAAATTCGCCGTCAAACGCGCTGCGCTGAAGGCCATCGTTGATGACCAGTCGAAATCGGAAGAAGAGCGTTACGAAGCGCGCTTGAAATTGCAAGCGCTGCCACGTAACTCGAATCCGACGCGTCAACGCAACCGTTGCGCGATCACCGGTCGTCCGCGCGGCACATTCCGTAAATTCGGTCTGGGTCGTATCAAGCTCCGTGAATTCGCCATGCGTGGTGAAATTCCGGGTATGACAAAAGCAAGCTGGTAATAGGAGAATATGCAATGAGTATGAGCGATCCTATCGCCGATATGCTGACCCGCATTCGCAACGCCCAAGGCGTTCAAAAAACGACCGTGGCCATGCCATCGTCGAAAGTCAAAATTGCGATTGCCAACGTCCTGAAGGACGAGGGTTACATTGAAGATTTCGCCGTTGCCGAAGCTGGTGGCAAGGCGGAACTGAAGATCGGTTTGAAGTATTATGTTGGCCGTCCCGTCATCGAGCGCCTCGAGCGCGTTTCCCGTCCAGGGCTGCGCGTCTACAAGGGCAAGGACGAGATCCCTACTGTGATGAATGGCTTGGGTGTGGCGATCGTGTCGACTCCGCAAGGCGTCATGACTGACCGCAAAGCACGCGCTACCGGTGTCGGCGGCGAAGTTATTTGCTACGTGGCTTAAGGAGTTACACATGTCTCGAGTAGCTAAAATGCCTATCGTAGTGCCGGCTGGCGCCGAAGTCGCCATCTCCGCACAAGCGATCACCGTAAAAGGCCCGCTGGGCGTACTGACCCAGGTCCTCACCGGCCTGGTCAAAGTAGAAAACAATGCAGGAACCCTGAGTTTCGACGTGGCTAACGACAGCCGCGAAGCCAATGCCATGTCCGGCACGCTGCGCGCGCTGGTCAACAACATGGTCGTCGGCGTCACCAAGGGTTTCGAGAAAAAGCTGAACCTGGTAGGCGTGGGTTACAAGGCGCAAGCGCAAGGCGACAAGTTGAACCTGTCCCTGGGCTTCTCGCACCCTGTAGTGCATGACATGCCAGCCGGCGTTACCTGCGCAACCCCGACCCCGACCGAGATCCTGATCAAGGGTATCGATCGTCAACAGGTCGGCCAGGTAGCTGCCGAAGTTCGTGCTTACCGCGCTCCTGAGCCTTATAAAGGCAAGGGCGTTCGCTATGCGGACGAAGTGGTTAAGCTTAAAGAAACCAAGAAGAAGTAATTAGGGGCTGACGATGGATAAGAAAGAATCACGGCTTCGCCGCGGACGCCAAACCCGCATCAAGATCGCGGAATTGAAAGTAAATCGCTTGTCGGTGCACCGCACCAACCTGCACATTTACGCCAACCTGATCAGCCCGGACGCTAAAGTCCTGGTTTCGGCCTCGACCGCTGAAGCTGAAGTACGCGCTGAACTGGCAGGTCAATCCGGCAAAGGCGGCAATGCCGCCGCTGCAGCCTTGATCGGCAAGCGCGTCGCTGAAAAAGCGTTGAAAGCAGGGATTACCGAAGTCGCGTTTGACCGCTCCGGTTTCCGTTACCACGGCCGTGTGAAGGCGTTGGCAGAAGCCGCGCGTGAAGCCGGTCTGAAGTTCTAAGGAAGAATCGTCATGGCAAAAATGCAAGCAAAAATGCAAGGCGACAAGCCGGATGACGGCATGCGCGAAAAAATGATCGCGATCAACCGCGTGACCAAAGTGGTCAAGGGTGGTCGTATCATGGGTTTTGCGGCTCTGACCGTGGTTGGCGATGGCGATGGCCGCGTCGGCATGGGCAAGGGCAAGTCGAAAGAAGTGCCGGTCGGTGTGCAGAAAGCAATGGAAGAAGCACGCCGCAACCTGGTCAAGGTTCCGCTGAAAAACGGTACCCTCCAGCACACCGTCACTGGTCGTCACGGCGCCTCCAAGGTGCTGATGAACCCGGCTAAACCGGGTACCGGCGTGATCGCCGGCGGCGCAATGCGCGCGATCTTTGAAGTAATGGGCGTGACCGACGTGGTGGCGAAATCCACCGGTTCGAACAACCCTTACAACCTGGTTCGCGCTACATTGAACGGCTTGGCAAAAATGAGCACTCCTGCCGATATCGCTGCCAAACGCGGCAAATCGGTCGAAGACATTCTGGCTTAAGGCGGACAAAATGACAAACACAGTCAAAGTGCAATTGGTCAAAGGCTTGATCGGTACGCGCGAATCGCATCGCGCTACCGTGCGCGGTCTGGGTCTGCGTCGTGTAAATTCGGTTTCCGAACTGCAAGACACCCCATCCGTACGCGGCATGATCAATAAAGTATCGTATCTCGTTAAAGTTGTCGGGTAAGCCTTCGGGCTTACACGAACGGAGCAAATCATGGAATTGAACACTATTGCACCAGCCGAAGGCGCCAAGCATTACAAGCGTCGCGTCGGCCGCGGTATCGGCTCTGGCCTGGGTAAAACCTCGGGCCGTGGTCACAAGGGTCAAAAATCGCGTTCGGGCGGCTTTCATAAAGTCGGTTTCGAAGGCGGTCAAATGCCTCTGCAACGCCGTCTGCCTAAGCGCGGTTTCAAATCGATGCACGCCACCTTCAAAGCTGAAGTGCGCCTGTCCGATCTGAACAACCTGGCGGTTGGCGAAGTCGACATTCTGGTCTTGAAGCAAGCTGGCGTTCTGGGCGTGTTGGCCCGTGACGTGCGCGTGATCTTGTCCGGCGAAATCACCAAAGCGGTGAATTTGAAGGGCTTGAAAGTGTCCGCTGGCGCGAAAGCCGCCATCGAAGCAGCCGGCGGCTCAGTAGCCTGAGTTGACCGCTATAACAGCTTGATCGGAGCGAAAATTGGCGACTAATCCACAACTTGCTAAAAGTGCAGCGGCCGGCTTCCCATGGGGACGGCTCTGGTTTTTGCTTGGCGCATTGGTGGTTTATCGTATCGGTGCTCATGTCCCGGTTCCCGGGATTGACCCGACACAATTAGCCGCGCTGTTCAAGGAGCACGAAGGCGGCGTCCTGGGCATGTTCAACATGTTCTCGGGCGGTGCCTTGTCTCGTTTTACAGTGTTTGCGCTGGGTATCATGCCTTACATTTCGGCCTCGATCATCATGCAGTTGTTGTCGATCGTTTCGCCGCAGATGGAAGCGTTGAAAAAAGAAGGCGAAGCAGGCCGTCGCAAGATCACCCAGTACACCCGGTATTTCACGGTGGCGCTGGCGTTGTTTCAAGCGCTGGGCATTGCAGTCGCACTGGAATCGCAACCGAATCTGGTCCTGGACCCTGGTCTTGCGTTCCGCTTCGTAACGGTCGTTACCTTGTTGACCGGCACTATGTTTTTGATGTGGTTGGGAGAGCAAATCACCGAGCGCGGCTTGGGGAATGGCATCTCGATCATCATTTTTGCCGGGATTGCAGCAGGTCTGCCATCGGCTCTGGGCGGTTTGTTCAGCCAGGTGTCGACGGGCGCGATCGGTAGCGTATCCGCGATTTTCATCGTGATCCTGATCGGCGTGGTAACGTTCTTCGTGGTATTTGTCGAACGTGGCCAGCGCAAAATCTTGGTCAACTATGCGAAGCGCCAGGTAGGTAACAAGATTTATGGCGGTCAAACCAGCCATTTGCCGTTGAAGCTGAACATGGCCGGCGTGATCCCGCCGATCTTCGCTTCGTCGATCATCTTGTTCCCGGCCACGATCGTGGACTGGTTTTCAAAGGGCGCCGACAACGCTAACCCTGCGGTGCGGTTCTTGAAAGATTTGGCAGCATCGATGGGGCCTGGTGAGCCTATCCATGCGCTGTTGTATGCAGTGGCTATCGTGTTTTTCTGTTTCTTCTATACCGCGCTGGTGTTTAACAGCAAGGAAACAGCGGACAACTTGAAGAAAAGCGGCGCATTTATTCCCGGGATTCGTCCAGGCGAGCAAACAGCACGTTACATCGACAAGATCCTGACACGGTTGACACTTGCCGGCGCAGTCTACATCACCCTGGTATGTTTATTGCCGGAATTTATGCAGGCCCAGTGGAAAGTGCCATTTTATTTTGGCGGCACTTCTTTATTGATTATTGTAGTTGTCACCATGGATTTCATGGCACAAGTACAGAACTACGTGATGTCGCAGCAATATGATTCGCTGCTGCGCAAAGCAAATTTCAAGGGCGGAATTCCGACGCGATAAGCGCGGTAAACATACCGAATGGCAAAAGACGACGTCATACAGATGCAGGGCGAGATTCTTGAGAATCTCCCAAATGCAACATTTCGAGTGAAGCTGGAAAACGGACACGTGGTGCTCGGACATATTTCAGGTAAAATGCGGATGAATTATATTCGCATCCTTCCTGGCGATAAGGTGACAGTGGAGTTGACGCCTTACGATCTGAGCCGAGCACGCATTGTGTTCCGGACCAAGTAACACAGTGAATCAAACCAAAGAAGCGAAAGAAAGAGCCCAAAAATGAAAGTTCTCGCATCAGTCAAGCGGATCTGCCGCAACTGCAAGATCATCAAGCGCAAAGGCGTAGTCCGCGTTATCTGCGTGGAACCGCGTCACAAGCAGCGTCAAGGTTAATCGAGGAATAACAAATGGCACGTATTGCAGGGGTTAATATCCCAAATCATCAGCACACTGTTATCGGCTTGACCGCCATCTACGGTGTTGGCCGTCCACGCGCAGAGAAAATCTGTGCTTCGACCGGTGTAGCAACCAACAAAAAGATCAAAGATCTGGACGACAGCGAACTGGAAAAGCTGCGCGATGAAGTAGGTAAATTCATCGTCGAAGGCGATCTGCGTCGTGAAATCTCGATGAACATCAAGCGTTTGATGGATCTGGGTTGCTACCGCGGCATGCGTCATCGCAAGGGTCTGCCTTGCCGTGGCCAGCGTACGCGTACCAATGCACGTACCCGCAAGGGCCCGCGTAAAGCAGCTCAATCGCTGAAAAAATAATCGCTAGGGAATAACTATGGCCAAGTCGCAAAATAACGCCGCATCAGCACGCGTGCGTAAAAAAGTAAAAAAGAACGTCGCTGAAGGCATCGCACATGTCCACGCTTCGTTCAATAACACGATCATCACCATCACCGATCGTCAAGGCAATGCGCTGTCGTGGGCAACTTCGGGCGGTGCAGGCTTCAAGGGTTCGCGTAAATCGACCCCTTTCGCAGCGCAGGTAGCTGCTGAAGCGGCCGGCAAGGTTGCTGTTGAGTGTGGCGTGAAGAACCTGGAAGTACGCATCAAGGGCCCAGGTCCTGGTCGTGAATCCGCCGTTCGCGCGTTGAACAACCTGGGTATCAAGATCACCGAAATCCAGGACGTGACCCCGGTACCGCACAACGGTTGCCGTCCACCGAAACGCCGTCGTATCTAAGACTTGCACTGCAGACGGCGCTACGGCGCCAGCTGCTGTGTAGTCTGCGCAGTACAGTTGAGTAAAAACGCTGGAGCAGGGAGCCGGAAACGGTTATACTGCCCGGCTGTTCTTGCCTGTCAAATCCTGTTTGACGGGTTTTTCGTTTTCAGCCACCGTCTGATTGAAGTGAAATCAGACTAGCGCCTAACCGCATCGGTGTGATTAATCATGCATGTGGCTGGGGCGTTATCATTTAAAAAAAGGAAGTATCGTGGCACGTTATATCGGACCTAAAGCAAAACTTTCCCGCCGTGAAGGCACTGACCTGTTCCTGAAGAGCGCTCGTCGTTCGCTCGACTCGAAGTGCAAACTGGACGTCAAACCAGGCCAACACGGTGTCAAATCCGGCGCCCGCACCTCGGACTACGGTAACCAACTGCGCGAAAAGCAAAAAGTGAAGCGCATGTACGGCGTGCTGGAACGTCAATTCCGCCGCTACTTCGCTGAAGCAGACCGTCGTAAAGGCAACACCGGCGAAACGCTGTTGAAGTTGCTGGAAACCCGTCTGGACAACGTTTGCTACCGCATGGGCTTTGGCTCGACCCGCGCTGAAGCGCGTCAACTGGTCAGCCACAAAGCGTTCACCGTGAACGGTATCGTTGTCAACATCGCTTCGTACTCGGTCAAAGTAGGCGACATCATCGCTGTTCGTGAAAAATCGAAAAAGCAAGTGCGTATCGTTGAAGCACTGTCGCTGGCTGAACAAGTTGGTATGCCTAGCTGGGTTTCGGTTGATGCCAAGAAAATGGAAGGTACCTTCAAGTCCCTGCCAGAGCGTAACGAAATCGCCAACGACGTCAACGAATCGCTGATCGTCGAGCTGTACTCGCGTTAATAGTAGTCAAGAGTATCCGCCGCCCACTTTCAAGTGGGCGGTTTTATTAATGCCATCAGCCTTATCGGTGTAATGAGCCGAGGGTATTGAAAAGGACATTTCATGCAAAACAGTTTGTTGAAGCCACGTATTATCGATGTAGAGGCGCTCGGCGCCGGCCACGCTAAAGTCGTGATGGAGCCGTTCGAACGCGGCTATGGCCATACATTGGGTAACGCGTTGCGCCGCGTCCTGTTGTCGTCGATGGTAGGCTACGCGCCGACCGAAGTGACGATCGCCGGCGTCGTACACGAATATTCCTCCCTCGATGGCGTGCAGGAAGACGTCGTCGATCTGTTGCTGAACCTGAAGGGTGTGGTTTTCAAGGTCCACAACCGCGATTCGGTCACCTTGACCCTGAAAAAAGAAGGCGAAGGCGCGATCCTGGCTTCCGACATCGATCTGCCGCACGACGTCGAGCTGATCAACCCGGACCACGTGATTGCCCACTTGACCGCTGGCGGCAAGCTGGACATGCAGATCAAGGTCGAAAAAGGCCGTGGCTACGTTCCTGGCAACGTGCGCCGCCTGTCCGAAGACACCAACAAGACCATCGGCCGCATCATCCTGGACGCGTCGTTCTCGCCAGTGCGCCGCGTGTCGTACTCCGTTGAATCGGCGCGCGTCGAACAGCGTACCGACCTGGACAAGCTGATCATCAACATCGAAACCAACGGCGTGATTTCGCCGGAAGAAGCGATCCGTCAATCGGCCCGCGTGCTGGTTGACCAGTTGAATGTGTTCGCTGCCCTGGAAGGCACCGAAGCCGCCGCCGAAGCGCCATCGCGCGCGCCGCTGGTCGATCCTATCCTGTTGCGTCCAGTCGACGACCTGGAGTTGACCGTGCGTTCGGCAAACTGCCTGAAAGCGGAAAACATCTACTACATCGGCGACCTGATCCAGCGTTCGGAAAACGAACTGCTGAAAACGCCGAACCTGGGCCGCAAGTCCCTGAACGAAATCAAGGAAGTGCTGGCGTCGCGCGGCTTGACCTTGGGCATGAAGCTGGAAAACTGGCCGCCTGCCGGCCTGGAAAAGTAATGTGTAGTGTGTAATTTGTAGCAAACTGCCTGGGACAGGTGTCCCAGGTTTTTATTTTGAAGTACCAAACCGGTCCGCGGCTGATCGAGACCCAAAGTCTCCTTCAGTCGATCGAAGAACTGGAATTAAACTCTCTCACCGAAAGGATTTACCATGCGTCACGGTCACGGCCTCCGTAAACTGAATCGTACTTCGTCCCACCGTCTGGCGATGCTGCGCAACATGACAGTATCCCTGCTGCGTCACGAAGCGATCAAAACCACCTTGCCAAAAGCGAAAGAACTGCGCCGCGTTATCGAGCCGATTCTGACCCTGGGCAAAACCGACACCCTGGCAAACAAGCGTCTGGCCTTCAACCGCCTGCGCGACCGCGAAATGGTTGTCAAACTGTTCGCTGAACTGGGCCCACGTTACGCTAACCGTAACGGCGGCTACCTGCGCATCCTGAAAATGGGTTTCCGCGTCGGCGACAACGCTCCTATGGCTTACATCGAGCTGCTGGATCGTCCGGAAGTCACCGAAGTGGAAGAAGCAGTCGCTGCCGAGTAATCGGATGGCGGTAGTCGAGAAAGCCAGGCCTAGCCTGGCTTTTTTGCTTTTTAAGACAACTTTCATTTTGGCGGTGTAGTATTCTGCTTCCGTGCGGCAATACCGTGTGACCGCGCGCTTTGAGTCGAATGGCAGTTGTTGCCGAGAAAAGGGTTACATGTTCAGTCCAGCCTCCCCGTCGCTTTCCCGTCCCCGATCCTCCCGTATGGCCGCCCGGGCCATGGTCTGGCTGTCGGCCTGCCTGCTGCTCGCGCTTGCGCTGCTGAGCATGGCGCCAGCCCGCGCCGACGATGAATTCCTCGATCCGCAAGTCGCGTTCAAGTTCTCGGCCCGCATGCAGGATCCGTCGACCGTGGCGGTCAGCTACCAGATCGCCGACGGTTATTATATGTACCGCGAACATTTCAAGGTCTCCGCCAGCGGCGCCAGGCTGGGGGCGCCGCTGATGCCGAAAGGGACGGTCCACTACGACAAGACCTTTGAAAAAGACGTCGAAACCTATCGCAAGAGCGTCACATTCACCATTCCAGTCGACGCCGCCGGCGCATTTACGCTGAGCGTGACCAGCCAGGGCTGCTCCGACAAGGGACTGTGCTATTCGCCGCAAGAAGCCAGTATCAAGCTGGTCGGCGGCGGCGCCGGCCAAAGCGTGGCGCCGGGCGCAGCGGCATCGAAATTCGCGCTGCCGGCCGCGCCGCTGGTCAACGGCCCTGAAGCGCAAGCGTCGCCTGGCGTTTCCGTGATCGGCGTGGCGACTCCTGAATCGACGATATCGAGCCCGGCCGCCGCGCCAGCTACCGCGGCCGCGCCATCCAGCAGCGAAATGGGCGTCATCGAAGCGGCATTGAAAGGCGGCAAGCTGCTGGTCATCGTGCCGCTGTTCCTGCTGCTGGGCCTGGGCCTGTCGTTCACGCCGTGCGTGCTGCCGATGGTGCCTATCCTGTCGTCGATCATCGTCGGCGAAGGCGCCGGCATCAAGCGTTCGCGCTCCTTCCTGCTGTCGCTGACCTATGTGCTGGGCATGGCCATCGTCTACACGGCGCTGGGCGTGGCGGCCGGCTTGCTGGGCGAAGGCCTGGCGGCGCGCTTGCAAAATCCATGGGTGCTGAGCATTTTCGCGTTGCTGATGGCGGCGCTGGCGCTGTCGATGTTCGGTTTTTATGAGCTGCAAGTGCCAGCCGCGCTGCAGCAGCGCCTGACCAATGCATCGAACCAGCAAGCATCGGGCAAGCTGGCCGGCGTGTTTGTCATGGGCGCCATTTCGGCGCTGATCGTCGGCCCGTGCGTGGCCGGTCCGCTGGCGGGCGCGCTGGTGTATATCAGCCAGACCGGCAACGCCGTGATCGGCGGCCAGGCGCTGTTCGCGTTGGCGATCGGCATGGGCATTCCGCTGTTGCTGGTCGGCGCATCGGCCGGCTGGCTGCTGCCGCGCACCGGTGCCTGGATGGACAGCATCAAGCGCTTCTTCGGTTTCATGCTGCTGGTCACCGCATGGTGGATGGTGTCGCCGGTCTTGCCGGGCGCCGTGCAAATGCTGGGCTGGACCGCGCTGGGCATCGGCTACGGCATGTATTTGCTGAACGGTAAAGGCGGCTGGGTCGCCAAATCGGTCGGCCTTGTTTTCGCGGTGCTGGGCGCCTTGCAACTGGTCGGCGTGGCCAGCGGCGGGCGCGATCCATTGGCGCCGCTGGCGCATTTGCGCGGCGCCGGCGCGGCGCCGGTCCATGCCGCGTTTACCCGCATCAAGACCGTGGCCCAGCTCGACGCCGCGCTGGGCCAGCTGAATGGCAAGCCGGCCTTGCTCGACTTTTATGCCGACTGGTGCGTGTCATGCAAGGAAATGGAAAAGCTGACGTTTGTCGATCCGCAAGTGGCGGCCAGGATGGCCGGCGCCGTCTTGTTGCAGGTCGACGTGACGGCCAACGATGCGGACGACAAGGCGATGCTGAAACGCTTTAATTTGTTTGGCCCGCCGGGCATCATCATGTTCAATCCGCAAGGCCAGGAAATCGCCGATTCAAGGGTCATCGGTTTCCAGAATACGGACAAGTTCTTGATCTCGCTCAGCAAGCTGCAGTAATTTGTGAGCAATAAGCCGCAGGGATGAAAAAGGGAGCAACGCCTGGCGTTGCTCCCTTTTTCATGTCCGGTGGCGATTATTGCTGTGCCGGGTCGTGCCCCATGCCGCCATGGCCAGCGCGATGCCAGCCATGCTGACCGCCAGGAACGCTGTCATCAAACACTTTTTGCTGTTCCGGGGTCAGCACCGCGTAAAACGTTTTCAGCGCGGCCAGGCGAGTTTCCTGGGCCGCGATGCGGTCTTTCGACAGGGCGATCCACTGTTCCAGGCGCTGCGGCGCGCTCATCGCGGCGATCGCGTTGCGGCCAGCACGCGCGCCGGGGCCTTTGGGCGTGGCCGACGCGATGAACGTTTGCCAGGCAGGTTCCTGTGCGGCGGTCAGTTTCAACTTGTCATGCAGTCTGGCCTGGTATTTCGCCATGCGGCCGGCCATCCTGGCGGCGCGCTGTTCAGGTGTCGGGCGGGTATGGGCGGCCGGCGCCGGGGCCGCTTCCTGCGCTTGCACGCCGAGGGTGGTCGCACCCATGCCGATCACGCTCAGGCCGATCAGCAAACTCTTGCGGAATGTGTTCATTTTGATTCCTTTTTAAGGTCAACGGAACATGTGCACTAGACACAACTTATTCAGTACACTGCACATGGAATCATTTTGGACGCACCTTGTTACGCCGAAGTGTCGGCTGCGCCGCGTTTTGTATCGATATGTTTCGTCTGTGGTCGCATATACAAGACGATACAAATACACATTAGTCACGCGGGCTTTAACTGGGGATAATTGAAACCATGGAACCCACTTCAACTATATTGATCGTCGACGACGACCGCGATATCCGCACCTTGCTGGCGGATTACCTGGAAACCAATGGCTACCGCACGCTGGGGGCCGGCGATGGCGCCGCCATGTGGAAGATACTCGACGAGGCGCGCCCCGATTTGCTGGTGCTCGACCTGAACTTGCCGGGCGACGACGGCCTGACGCTGTGCCGCAAGCTGCGCGCCCATTCATCGTTGCCGGTGATCATGCTGACCGCCCGCAGCGAGCCGCTGGACCGCATCCTCGGCCTGGAAATGGGCGCCGACGATTATTTGCCGAAACCGTTCGAGCCGCGCGAGTTGCTGGCGCGGATACGCAGCGTATTGCGCCGCAGCCATGCGATGCCGTCCAATACGCCGTCCGACAAGGCGCAGCAAATCCGCTTTTCCGGCTGGACGCTGGACCTGACCGCGCGCCATTTATTAAATCCGGATGGCATCGTGATCATGCTGTCGGGCGCCGAATTCCGCTTGCTGCGGGTATTCCTCGAACATCCGAACCGGGTCTTGAACCGCGACCAGCTGCTGAACCTGACCCAGGGCCGCGACGCCGATCCGTTCGACCGCTCGATCGATATCCAGATCAGCCGGCTGCGCCAAAAGCTGGGCGAAGATGCGCGCTTGCCGCAAATCATCAAGACGGTGCGTAACGGCGGTTATGTGCTGGCTGGCCAGGTCACGGTGGAGTCGTCGGCATGAGGGCTTTTTTCGGATCGATGACCGGCCGCGTCTTCATCGTGCTGCTGCTGGGCGTGGTCGCGTCGGCCGCGCTGACGCAATGGCTGGCGGTCGGCGAACGGCAGCGCGCGATCGAGCAATACCGCGATTTCCACGCCGTCGAACGAGCCGAGCAATTGGTGCAGGCGGCCGACGTGGTGCCGCTGGCGTCGCGCGCGGCCTATCTGGCCGTGATCAACCGCGGTAACTTGCGGCTGGAAATCAGCCCCCAGCCGGCTGCTGCGGCGGCGGCCAGGACAGTGCCGCCGACCGAGTTTTCGGGCGCGCTGGCGGCACGCCTGGGCGACGAGTTCAAGTTGACGCCGCTTCCCGTGCGGCCGGCGGCGTGCGGCCAGCCGCGCAAGCCGAGCACCCTGTTCGGTTCGACCCAATGGGGCGGCGTGTGCGAATCGATGGACGTGCGCATGCGCGATGGCCATTGGCTGCGCCTGACCGTCTTGCCGCCGCGCGCGCTGCCGGCGCGCATCGAGCACAACGACTGGACCACCTTGCTGCCGTTCCTGATCAGTATCGCGGCGCTGGCCTACCTGGTCACGCGGATGACGATGCGGCCGCTGAAACACCTGGCGCAAGCGGCCAAGGACCTGGGTAACGATATCAACCATCCGCCGCTGGAATTGGCCGGTGCCAGCGAAATCCGCCAGGCCAGCGCGGCCTTCAATGCGATGCAGGCGCGCATACGCCAGCATATCTTCCAGCGCACCCAGATGCTGGCGGCCATCACGCACGACTTGCAAACCCCGCTGACCCGCTTGCGCTTGCGGCTGGAAAAAGTCGCCGACCACGAATTGCATGAAAAACTGGTCGGCGACCTGTCGGCGATGCAAGGCATGGTCAAGGAAGGCCTGGACCTGGCGCGGTCGATGGACACCACCGAAACCATGCAGGCGCTCGACCTCGACTCGCTGCTCGACAGCGTGTGCGCCGACGCCACCGACGCCGGCCAGCGCGTCGAACTGAACGGTCACGCCGGCATGGCGCTGATGGGCCGCCCGATCGCGCTGCGGCGCTGCCTGGTGAACCTGATCGACAACGCCGTCAAATATGGCCAGTACGCTAATGTGACGGTGGAGCGGATCGCCGGCGCGGCGCGCATCCGCATCCGCGACGGCGGCCCCGGCATCGCGCAAGACCAGATGGCGAAAGTGTTTGAACCGTTTTACCGCATCGAAACGTCGCGTTCGCGCGAATCCGGCGGCACCGGCCTCGGGCTGACGATCGCGCGCAATATCGCCGAGCAGCATGGCGCCAGTGTGTTGTTGGCCAACCACGTCGACGGCGGGCTGGAAGTCACCTTGATCGTGCCGGAATATTACGGCGGCAAATGAGGGACCGGCCGCGCTGGAGACCGTGCCCTTCCAGTGTTACTCTCTTGTCCAGCTGTATTGCTTTAGTGTCTAGCCTTGCTGTCTTGTTTTATTCTCTTGCCTGCCTGTCATCATGGCGCCATCTGCCTGTCTTACACTATGACCTTCAGTGGCCAGAAGGCTGTCTGGCCCTGGTCAAAGTTATGCGACAATGCCCGGTTCATGTATTGAAGCAAGATTGATCAACCTACAGCTTCCCGCAGTGGAAGCGTGATAAAAAAATGAAAAAAACAACCACGGTAATCTTGGTGGGCGCGGCCGTTTGCATAGTCGCCGGCGCCTGGTATTTCACGCAAAAGCCGGGGCCGGAAGGCGGCAAGGGCGGCGCCGGCGCGGCGCAGCCAGCCACCGTGGTCAGCACCATTACGCCGCTGCGCCAGGATGTGCCGGTGGTGTTGCAAGCGAACGGCACGGTAACGCCGATCAGCAGCGTCGACCTGCATCCGCAAACCACCAGCACGATTACCAAGGTGCATATCCGCGAAGGCCAGTTCATCAAGGCCGGCGACTTGATGTTCACGCTCGATGCGCGCAGCGAACACGCCAATGTCGACAAGGCCAAGGCGCAGGTGTTGCGCGACCAGGCCGCGCTGGCCGATGTCGAGCGTCAATACAAACGCAGCATGGAATTGCTGAGCAAGAATTTCATCGCCCAGGGCGCCGTCGATACGCTGAAAAGCCAGCGCGATTCGGCCCGGGCGCTGCTGGTCGCCGATACCGCCGCCTTGCGCGCGGTGCAAGTCGACGCCAGCTACACCACCATCCGCGCGCCGATGAGCGGCCGGGTCGGCGCGATCCCGGTGTATGCGGGCAGCCTGGTGCAACTGGCCACGTCGCTGACCACGATTACCCAGCTCGATCCGATCACGGTGGCGTTTACCTTGCCTGAAAGTAGGCTGTCGGGTTTGCTGGCCGCCAACAAGGCCGGCACGGTGCCGGTGCAGGCGCTGCTGCCGGACGCCGGCGGCAAGGAAGTGCGGGGCGCGCTGAGCTTCATCGACAACACCGTCGATCCGCAAGCGGGCGTGATCCGGGTCAAGGCGCAATTCGCCAACCAGGATACCCAGTTGTGGCCGGGCCAGTATGTGTATACCCGCCTGACGGTGCAGACGTTGAAGGATGCGCTGGTGATTCCGCAAAACGCCATCATCAACAATACCAGCGGCACCTTTGTGTACATCGTCGACAGCGAGCATACGGCCAGGGTGCGCAAAGTGAGTACGCTGTATGCGTTCGGGGGCAACGCGGCGGTGTCCGGCCTGCAAGGCGGTGAACAGGTGATTGTCGACGGCAAGCAAAACCTGCGTCCGGGCGGCAAGGTGCGCCTCGCCGACAAGGTCAAGGAAGCGCCTGGGGATGCGGCCAGGGACGCGCATGCCAACGTCGCCGCCAAGCAGGGCAAGCCAGCATGAACCTGTCAGAATTATGCATTCGCCGCCCGGTGATGGTGGTGCTGCTGTCGATCAGCGTGATTTTGGCTGGTGTGCTGGCATATGGAAATATTCCGGTCGCGGCGCTGCCCAGCTACAACACCCCGGTGATCAACGTCAGCGCCGACCTGGCCGGCGCCAGCCCGGACACGATGGCGTCATCGGTCGCGCTGCCGCTGGAAAAGCAATTTTCGACAATCGCCGGCCTGAGCCTGATCACGTCGACCAGCACGCTCGGCAATACCTCGCTGACGCTGGAATTCGACCCCAGCATCAACGTCAATGACGCGGCGGTCGACGTGCAGGCGGCGTTGCTGCGCGCGCAGCGCCAATTGCCGGTGGAAATGACCGACTTGCCGTCTTACCGCAAGGTCAATCCGGCTGATGCGCCGGTGCTGTTCATCCAGATGACGTCGCCGTCGCTGAATTTGTCGGACTTGAACGATTACGCCGAAAACCTGATCGCGCCTGGCCTGTCGACGTTGCCGGGCGTGGCGCAAGTGAGCGTCAACGGCCAGAAGCGTTTTGCGGTGCGGGTGCGCGCCCATTCCGATTTGATGAATGCGCGCAACCTGACGATGGATGAGCTGGCCGCCGCCTTGCGCGCCGCCAATACCAATTCGCCGCTGGGCATCCTCGATGGCCCGAGCCAGACGCTGACCATCCAGGGCAACAAGCAAATGATGAAGGCCGTCGATTTTGCCGAGTTGATCATCGCCAACCGCAATGGCCAGCCGGTGCGCCTGAAAGACGTGGCGACGGTCGAGGACAGTTTCCAGTCGACCAAGACGGCCGGCAGTTTTAACGGCGAACGGTCGATCGCGTTGCTGGTGCAACGCCAGCCGGACGCGAACACCGTGCAAGTGGTCGATGCGGTGCGCAAACTGTTGCCTGACTTTAAAGCGCAATTGCCGGCGTCGATACAGATCAGCCTGGTCAACGACCGTTCGGTCTCGATCCGCGAAGCGATCCACGACGTCAACCTGACGCTGGCGCTGACCGTGATCCTGGTGGTGCTGGTGATTTTCCTGTTCCTGCGGCGCGCCGCGGCGACCTTCATTCCCGCCGTCACGATGCCGATTTCGCTGCTCGGCGCGCTGGCGCTGCTGTACTGGCTGGGCTATAGCCTCGACAACGTGTCGCTGCTCGGCATTACGCTGGCGGTCGGGCTGGTGGTCGATGACGCCATCGTGGTGCTGGAAAACATCGTGCGCCATATCGAGATGGGCAAGAAGCCGATCCAGGCCGCGCTGGTCGGCGCCAGGGAAATGGGCTTCACGATCATTTCGATTTCGGTGTCGCTGGTGGCGGTGTTCATCCCGATCTTTTTCATGCCGGGCGTGATCGGCTTGCTGTTCCACGAATTCGCGGTGGTGGTGTCGCTGTCGATCCTGGTATCGGCGCTGGTGTCGCTGACGCTGGTGCCGATGCTGTCGAGCCGCTTCCTGCCGGCCGGCGCGCATGAGGCCGAAGGCGACGACACTTTTATCGGACGCCATTTCGAAGCGGGCTTTACGTGGCTGAGGAACGGTTATGTGCGTTGGCTCGACCAGGCGCTGGCCCATCGTACGCTGGTGCTGCTGATCGCGCTGGGCACGTTTGTGCTGACGGTGGTGCTGTATGCGACGATCCCGAAAGGCTTTTTCCCGGAAGAGGACCTGGGGCAAATCCAGATCAATACCGAAGCGTCGGAAGATATCTCGTCGGTCGCGCTGCAAGACTTGCAAAACCGCGTCGCCGCCGTGCTGCAAGCCGACCCGAGCGTGCAAGACGTGACGTCGTTCGTCGGTGGCGGCAATACCGGACGCATGTTCATGGTGCTGAAACCGCGCGAGCAGCGGCCGAAAATGCCGGTGGTGCTGGAAAGCCTGCGCCGCGCCGCCCGCACCGTGCCCGGCATCGCCGTGTATTTCCGTCCGGTGCAAAACTTGCAGCTGGGCGGACGCCAGAGCAAGAGCCGTTATCAATACACTTTGCAAAGCGTCAGTCCGGATGCCTTGAACGACTGGGCCGAAAAATTCCTGGCGCGCATGCGGCAAGACCCGGTATTCCGCGACGTCACCAGCGATTCGCAAATCAAGGGCTTGCAAGCGTCGCTGGAAATCGACCGCGACAAGGCCAATAATCTCGGCGTGCAAATTGCCGACGTGCGCACCGCCTTGTACAGCGCCTTTGGCGAGCGCCAGGTATCGACCATTTATTCGTCGGCCGCCAGTTATTACGTGATACTCGAAGCGGCCACGCCGGACCGCCAGTACGACGATGCGCTGACCAGGATCGCGGTGCGCAGCAAGACCGGCGAGCTGGTCAAGCTGTCCAGCTTTGCCAGCGTGCGGCGCACCATCGGCCCGACCTCGGTCAATCACCAGGGCCAGCTGCAAGCCGTGACGGTGGCCTTCAACCTGGCGCCGGACGTGCCGCTGGGCGTGGCCACCGCCAAGATCGACCAGATGGGCGCGGCGATGAGCTTGCCGCCGGCCATCATCACCAAATACGGCGGCGACGCGGCGGTGTTCCAGTCGTCGCAGGCGAGCCAGATCATTTTGATCGTGGCGGCGCTGGCGGTGATCTACGTGCTGCTGGGCGTGCTGTATGAAAGTTATATCCATCCGCTGACGATCCTGGCCGGCTTGCCGTCGGCGGCGGTCGGCGCGCTGCTGACGCTGCGCCTGTTCGGCCTGGATTTGACGATGATCGCCATCATCGGCATCCTGATGCTGATCGGCATCGTCAAGAAAAACGCCATCATGATGATCGACTTCGCGCTGCATGCGCAGCGCAACGACGGCATGACGCCGGCCGCGGCGATCCGCGAGGCCTGCATCCTGCGCTTCCGTCCGATCATGATGACCTCGGCGGCGGCCCTGATGGGCGCGCTGCCGATCGCGCTGGGCCTGGGCGCCGGCGCCGAACTGCGCCAGCCGCTGGGCCTGGCGGTGGTCGGCGGGCTGCTGTTCTCGCAAGTCATCACCTTGTTCATCACGCCGGTGATTTATCTGTTCCTCGACAAATACAGCGGCAACGGCCCGATGAGCGACGAGCAATTGATGGCGGGCGATACGTAGCCAGACTAAGAGCCTATCCCAGTAGTGAGCGTCTTGTTCTGGCCGCGCATCAGGAGCGCGGACCAGGCGTGAGGAGGACGCGTGGCGGGCCACGCGACGACGATCAACGCAGTCCCCGTTCCTGAGGAGCGCCAGAACAGGGCGTATTCATCTACTGGGATAGGCTCTAAGCGCACCAGCCGCACCATCGCCCCTTCCCCGTAGTGGCGGCGCCCGGTTCTTGCGGAAAGTGACGCGGCGCCGCCGGCCTTCCTCTTGCCGCGACCGGCGTCCGTGCCGCGCCGATGCCAGATTCCAGCCCTTCATCCATGCCCTGTTTACCGCGATTGACCGAATTTTATCAGCTTGGTCAAATAAACTGATACATACGGTAACAACAATAAAGAGCCGCCTCTAGTACCCTAGCATCATCATCCGGCCATGGTTTTGCCCACGGTCGGCAAGGTTCTGCAAAGAAAGACTGTATCCTGTAGTCTGTGCCGTCGGCGGTTCACAAAAATGTGCCGCTCTGGCACACTGGCTGCCGTTTGATCTTATTCCGATGTCGTTCCAAAGAAAGTGTTATTTATTTTGCATGACAAGACCCATTTGATGGCCGCCCATTCGGAATATTGCGAAACCTGCGGTCAATTGATCAAGCCGCCGGAAACTTACGGGTCTGGAAGAAGTTTATCGAGCCGCATCGGCATCGGTATCTCGATTCTGCTGCACGTGATCGCCGCGCTGTATTTCATGTTGCGCAGCGATACCATCGTCAAGGTGACGCAGCCGAAACGCGAAAGCGCGATGGTGTATATCGCGCCGCCGAGCACCAAGCCCTTGTCCAAGCCGCTGAGCGAGCCGAAGAAAACCAAGCCGGTGAAGGAAAAGGTCAAGCCGCCGACGCCGCAAAAACCGGTCACTCCCCGCAATGCGCCGCGCGAACAGCCGGTCGAGAAAACCTTTACGCCGCCGGTCGTGGCGACCATGAAAGTGCCGCCACCGCCGCCGCAGCAAGATATGGAATCGATGATCGCCGCGCGCCGCAAGGCCCGCGAAGATGCGCAGCCGCCAGCGCCGCCGCAAGCGCCGGCCGAGAGCGATAACGACCGCGCGATCCGCATCGCCAAGGCCAATATCGCCGGCGCCCAGGGCCGTAATTCGGGCGCCGACAGCGACGATTCGGGCGGCGTGTTCTCGATCGTCGACCAGACCTCGTTCAGCGCGACCATCAAGTTCCGCGGCTGGAATACCAACTTCAAGCGTAATTGGCTGAAAGAGGAAAAAGTCGACATCGGCAGCGAGCGCGATATCGAGACGGCGATCGTCAAGAAGATGATCCAGTTGATCCGCCAGGAAAAACCGGGCGACTTCGTGTGGGAATCGCGCCGCCTGGGCCGCAATATACCGATGAGCGCGCGGGTCGAAGATACGGCGGAATTGCAAGCGTTCCTGTTACAGGAATTCTTCCCCAATTACCGTCGCGCCCGATAGGAGTCGCTGGCACAACGTCCATGGCTGCGTTGCATCGCCTTGTCGTACAGTCGTACTGCCTGCGGCGATGCGCCTTGCCCTGAACGTTGTGCCTGCTACTCCGGCTTTGGCTGGCCATGAAAAAAGGCGGCTCCCGCATCATGCGGGAGCCGCCTTTTTTGAGGTCAGGACGCTTTAAGCCTGCGCTTTCAGCATGCGCGCGACGTCGAGCGCGAAATAAGTCAGCACGCCGTCGGCGCCGGCGCGCTTGAAGGCCAGCAGCGCTTCCATCACCACTTTATCGTGGTCCAGCCAGCCGTTCTGGGCCGCGGCCTTGATCATCGCGTATTCGCCGCTGACCTGGTAGGCGAAGGTCGGCACCTTGAATTCATCCTTGACGCGGCGCACGATGTCCAGGTAAGGCATGCCCGGCTTGACCATCACCATGTCGGCGCCTTCGGACAAGTCCAGCGCCACTTCGCGCAGCGCTTCGTCGCTATTGGCCGGGTCCATCTGGTAAGTGTTCTTGTCGCCCTTGCCGAGGTTCTTGGCGGAACCGACCGCGTCGCGGAACGGACCGTAGAAGGCCGACGCGTATTTGGCCGAATACGCCATGATGCGGGTATGAATGAATTGTTCCTGTTCCAGCGCGGTGCGGATCGCGCCGATGCGGCCATCCATCATGTCCGACGGCGCCACCACGTCGACGCCGGCCCGCGCCTGTGTCAGCGCCTGGCGGATCAGCATGGCGGTAGTGGCGTCGTTGAGCACATAGCCGTTTTCATCGATCAAGCCATCCTGGCCGTGGCTGGTGTACGGATCGAGCGCCACGTCGGTCAGGATGCCCAGTTGCGGGAAGTGCTGTTTCAGCGTGCGCACGGCGCGCGGCACCAGGCCGTCCGGATTGGTCGCCTCGATACCGTCCGGGGTTTTCAGCGCGACATCGATGACCGGGAACAAGGCCAGCACCGGGATGCCCAGCGCCACGCATTCTTGCGCCACTTTCAACAGCAGGTCGACCGAAACCCGTTCCACGCCCGGCATCGACGCTACCTGCTCGCGCTGGTTCGTGCCTTCGAGGATGAAGACCGGGTAAATCAGGTCGGCGCTGGTGACGACGTTTTCACGCATCAGCGCGCGCGAAAACGGGTCGCGGCGCATGCGGCGCATGCGGATGCCGGGGAATTGGGCTGTGGTCTGGGAATGATGCATCGCTGTGGTGTCCGGATAAATGATTAGAGGGATTTACTCGTCGTCTTCCATGTCGATCAGCTTGACGTTTTCCATCACCGCCGCTGCATCTTCGGTGATGCCGGCCAATTCCATGATCTTGTCGTTGGCTTCGTCGATGCCGATGCGTTTCAGCGCCGAGAACAGTTGCACGGTGAAGGGGAAACCTTCGCCGTCTTCATCGACATAGCTGTCGAGCCTGGCCTTGGCCTGGCGCAGCGCATTGACCGAGTCGTTGCGGTTGAGCTTGTCGGCCTTGGTCAGGATGCAATGGATCGGCTTGCCGGTAGGGGCGAACCATTCCAGCATCTGGATGTCGAGGTCGGTGAACGGGCGGCGCGAATCCATGATCAGGATCAGCGCGGCCAGCTGGTCGCGGCGCTGGACGTAGTCGCCCAGCAAGCGTTGCCAGTGCAGCTTGGCCGAACCCGACACTTCCGCGTAGCCGTAACCGGGCAAGTCGACCAGCAGGCATTCGATCTCTTCGACGATGGTGGCGTCCTTGCGGTGCTGCGCGACGTGGGCGCCGCCGATCGAAAAGTAATTGATGTGCTGGGTACGGCCCGGCGTCTTCGATGCGAAGGCCAAACCTTTCTGATTGCACAAGATATTGATCGCGGTCGATTTGCCGGCGTTGGAGCGGCCGGCAAAGGCGATTTCCGGCACGGTCGTGTCAGGAAGATCACGCAATTGGTTGACGGTCGTAAAGAAGCGGGCTTGCCAGAGTTTAGACATGGAGTGGGTAGAAATGCAACAAATGGAGCGGTTACGCTAGAAAGCTATTGTACAATAAGGGGTTACGAATTGTTGCCATGCCAGCGGAATCACGCTGACGGCGCTTTCACAGGTCGAACCGGGCAGCGATCTTTACAACAACTTTTTTTACTAGTCCCAGGGTGTTTGAATGAATCGTGCATTTTCACCGTTTGTAAAATCCTTGTTTGCCGCCTTGCTCGCCGTTTCGACCACCGCCCACGCGGCCGAAGAGAAAAAGCCGGCGCCAGCCGCAACGCCGGTCAAGGCCGATGCGGCCAAGGGCGGCACCCTGTACACCGATGGCGACAACGCGCGCGGCTTGCCGGCCTGCGTATCGTGCCACGGCGCCGGCGGCAATTCGACCATCGCCGCCAATCCGAAACTGGCCGGCCAGCACGAAGGCTACCTGTACAAGCAGCTGGTCGATTTCACCACTCCGGGACGCGAGCAGCCGATCATGGCGACCTACGCCAAGATGCTGACGGACGCGGAAAAGAAAAACATCGCCGCCTACCTGAGCACCCAGGCCGAAAAGCCGGGCGCCGCGAAAAACAAGGATACGGTTGAACTGGGCAAGAAAATTTATCGCGGCGGCATCGCCGAGAAAAACGTCGCCGCCTGCGCCAGCTGTCATGGCGCGGCCGGGGCGGGCATCCCGGTCCAGTATCCGCGCATCGCCGGCCAGCACCAGGACTACACCAGCGAGCAGCTGACGCTGTTCCGCCAGGGCGGCCGCAAGAACAGTCCGCAAATGACGATCCTCGCCAAGCGCCTGTCCGACGATGAGATCAAGGCGGTCTCCGACTATATCGCCGGCCTGAAATAAAACCGCGGAGTTGCCACATACAATATTATTTTTATTGCCATGTGGCAATATTTGACGGATACTCCGAATATATACTTAAGCATCAATTAAGTAAGCCCGGTCAAGATCAAGAACACACAGGCTGGCACCACGGTGCGGGCGATACCAAAAGGGCAGCAGCGCAAGCGGGCTGCCCTTTTGCTTATACTGACTGCCCGGCCGTCCCACATGAGATAAAGCAAGCATGGATATCCCTAGCACCCGCACTACTGGAATTGAAATAAAAACGCGCCGCCCGCTGCTGGCCGAAGCCGTCGAGCTGGTGTCGTCGATGCGCTTTGCGATCAGCCTGCTGACGCTGATCGCGATCGCCTCGATGATTGGCACGGTGCTCAAGCAAAACGAGCCGATGCCGGACTATGTGAACCAGTTCGGGCCGTTCTGGTTCGGGATTTTCGACAAGTTCAGCCTGTATGCGGTGTATTCGGCATGGTGGTTCCTGCTGATCATGGCCTTCCTGGTGATATCGACGTCGCTGTGCATCATCCGCAATGCGCCGAAGATGTTGAAGGACATGCGCAGCTGGCGCGAAAACGTGCGCGAACAATCGCTGCGCAATTTCCATCACAAGGCTGAATGGCAAGCCCCGCTGGGCCGGGCCGCGCTGGTGGGCCAGACCGTGGCGCGGCTGGCTGACGCAGGCTACAAGGCCAAGGTGGTCGAAAAAGACCACGCTACCTTGATCGCCGCCAAGCAGGGCGCCGCCAATAAATGGGGCTATATCTTCGCCCACGGCGCCATCGTGGTGATCTGCATCGGCGGCTTGCTCGATTCCGAGATGCCGATCCGCATGCAGAAATGGTTCATGGGCAAGACCCCGTTCGCCGGCAGCGGCGTCATCGCCGAAATCCCGGCCGAACATCGCCTGGGACTGGGCAATCCTACGTTCCGCGGCAATACCATGATCCCGGAAGGCTCCAGCAGCGAGGTGGCGATCATTCCGCAAGCCGATGGCGTGCTGATCCAGGAGTTGCCGTTCACCATCTCGCTGAAAAAATTCCACATCGATTTCTACAGTACCGGCATGCCGAAGCTGTTCGCCAGCGATGTCGACATCAAGGACCACGAGACCGGCGCCGTGTTCCCGGCCACCATCAAGGTCAACGAACCGTTGCTGTACAAGGGACTGGCGGTGTACCAGTCCAGTTTCGAAGACGGCGGCAGCAAGCTGAAACTGACCGGCTTCCCGATGACCGGCGCCAATAGCAAGCGTTTCAACATCGCTGGCGAAGTGGGCGCCAACACCTCGCTGAGCGCCGACTATGCCGGCGATGGCGAGACGTACAGCATCGAATGGTCGGGTTTCCGTCCCTTCAACGTGGAAAACCTCAGCGCCGGCCAGGATGTGCGCGCAGTCAACAAGTCGGAAAGTTTCAACGACAAGTTCGCGGTCGGTCTCGACAAGCGTCTCGGTTCTGCCGCCAGGAACGCCAACAACAAGGATTTAAAAAACGTCGGCCCGAGCGTGCAATACAAATTGCGCGACAAGACCGGCCAGGCGCGCGAATACCAGAATTATATGCAGCCGGTGACGGTCGACGGCGCCAGCGTGTTCCTGGCGGGCATGCGCGTCAATCCATCGGACCAGTTCAGTTTCCTGCGCATCCCGGCCGACGACGGACATGGCGTGACCGAATGGATGCGCTTGCGGGCGGCCTTGCAGGATCCGGCCTTGCGCCAGCAGGCGGCGCAGCGTTATGCGCAGCGCGCCATGCCGCAAGACGAGGCCGCCTCGCTGCGCGTGCAATTGCAGGAATCGGCCGCCAAAAGCCTGGGCATCTTTGCCGGCCATGATAAGGAAGGTGGTTTCCTGGCGATTTCAAAGTTTTTAGAGAAGATTCCACCCGGAGAGCAAGAAAAAGCGGCAGAAATATTCATGAAAATCTTGAATGGCAGCCTGTGGGATTTGTGGCAGGCGGCCCGCGCCAAGGATGGCCTGGAAGCCGTGACGGCCGATGAAGCCCATGGCCGCTTCCTGCAACTGGCGACCAACGCCTTGTCGGACAGCTTCTTTTACGGCGCGCCGGTGTACCTGCAACTGGAAGACTTTACCGAGGTCAAAGCATCGGTCTTGCAAGTCACCCGTTCGCCGGGCAAGGGCGTGGTTTACCTGGGCTGTTTGTTCCTGGTGATCGGCGTGTTTTCGATGTTTTATATCCGCGAACGGCGCCTGTGGGTGTGGGTCAAGGATCATGAAAACGGCGGCAGCGATGCGTTGATGGCGATGAGCACGCAGCGCAAGACGCTGGATTTCGAAAAAGAGTTTGAGAACTTGAAAACAAAGCTGCCGCAATCGGCGTAATTTGTGCACAGTCTTGCCCGGCCCGCTGGAGCGGCGGCCGTGGCGGGGCGGTTTTGGAGAACATAATGGAATTGACACAAAAACAAACTTATTCCCAGGCACCAGGTTTCTTCAAGAGCTTGACGTTGCTGGACTGGCTGTACGGCGCGGTCTTGCTGGGTGGCTCGCTGTTTGGCTTGAGCAATTATGGCGCCTTCATGGATATCTATGAAAAAGCCATCTTGCTGGCGGCCGCGCCGACCTTCGCGTGGCTGGGCTGGACCTGGAAACCGGTGCGCTGGCTGTTGCCGCTGTCGGCGCTGCTGGCGCTGTTCGCGATTTCGCTGTACAGCGGCAATCTTGAAATGGCTAACCAGAAATTCTTCCTGAAATACCTGATCTCCAGCCAGTCGGCGATCTTGTGGATGGCCACCATGTTCGTGCTGTCGACGCTGTTTTACTGGATCGGCCTGGTGACCCGTTCGGATTTCGGCGCCTCGGTCGGCTCCAGGCTGTGCTGGGCCGGCGTGGTGCTGGGCATTACCGGCATGCTGGTGCGCTGGTATGAATCGTATCTGATCGGCGCCGACGTCGGCCACATCCCGGTGTCGAACCTGTATGAAGTATTCATCCTGTTTTCGCTGATCACCGCGATGTTCTACCTGTATTACGAACAACATTACCAGACCCGCCAGCTGGGCGCCTTCGTCATGCTGGTGATCAGCGCGGCCGTCGGTTTCCTGATGTGGTACACCGTCACCCGCGACGCCGCCGATATCCAGCCGCTGGTGCCGGCGCTGCAAAGCTGGTGGATGAAAATCCACGTGCCGGCCAACTTCATCGGTTACGGCACGTTCGCGCTGTCGGCGATGGTGGCTTCGGCCTATCTGCTGAAGTCGAGCGGCTACCTGGTCGACCGCTTGCCGGACCTGGAAGTGCTGGACGACGTGATGTACAAGGCGATTTCGGTCGGCTTCGCTTTCTTCACGGTAGCGACCATCCTGGGGGCGCTGTGGGCCGCCGAAGCGTGGGGCGGCTACTGGTCGTGGGATCCGAAGGAAACCTGGGCGCTGATCGTCTGGCTCAATTACGCGGCCTGGCTGCACATGCGGCTGATGACGGGCTTGCGTGGCCGTCCGGCGGCGTGGTGGGCCTTGGTCGGCTTGCTGGTGACGACCTTTGCTTTCCTGGGCGTTAATATGTTCCTGTCCGGCTTGCATTCTTACGGAAAACTTTAATCATTAAAAAGGCAACTGCGGAAATTTGACGGATGGTGTAAGGTTACTGGGTCCTGGACAGACCAAGGTATGAGGTCCAAGACCCATTCACCCAGTTATTCACTGTTTGTCTTTCTGTCCCGGAGTTGCCATGTTGATTAAACGTAGTCCCAACGGCATTGAATTGCCGTTCTCTTCAGAAATCACGCCGCGCGCGGTGTTCGAGTCGCGCCGCAGCTTCATCAAGCAGGTGGCGGCCGGCTCGATCGCCGGCGCCGGCTTGCTGGAAATGGCCAGCCGCGAGGCGTTTGCGCAAACCGCCGGCAACCCGAAACTGGCCGCCAGACTGAATCCGGCCTATTCGGCGCTGGACAAGCAGACCCCCTACAAAGACGCCAGCACCTACAATAATTACTACGAGTTCGGCACCGACAAGGCCGATCCGGCGCAAAACGCCGGCACCTTGAAGACGCGTCCGTGGACTGTGTCGATCGAAGGCGAAGTCAAGAAGCCGATGGTGCTGGACCTGGATGGGCTGATGAAGATCGCGCCGCTGGAAGAGCGCGTCTACCGCATGCGCTGCGTCGAAGGCTGGTCGATGGTGATCCCGTGGATCGGTTATTCGCTGTCCGAATTGATCAAGAAAGTCGAGCCGACCGGCAATGCCAAATATGTGGAATTCGTCACGCTGGCCGACAAGAAACAAATGCCCGGCATCGGCAGCCGCGTGCTGACCTGGCCATATGTCGAGGGCTTGCGCATCGATGAAGCGAACCATCCGCTGGCCTTGCTGACTTTCGGCATGTATGGCGAAGTCTTGCCGAATCAAAATGGCGCGCCGGTACGCATGGAATTGCCGTGGAAATATGGCTTCAAGTCGGCCAAGTCGATCGTCAAGATCCGCTTTGTCAAGGACCAGCCGAAAACCGCCTGGAATACCGTGGCGCCGGCGGAATATGGCTTTTATTCCAACGTCAATCCGAATGTCGACCATCCGCGTTGGTCGCAGGCGTCCGAACGGCGCATCGGCGAAGACGGTTTCTTCAACCGCAAACGCAAGACCTTGATGTTTAACGGTTATAACGATGTCGCTTCCCTGTATACGGGAATGGACTTGAAGAAATTTTTCTAAATCAGCCAGCCCAGGTAGCCGCCGCCATGCCATTTACTCCAGCGCCCAAACAACTCAGCTTGCTGAAAGCCGTCATCTTCGTGCTGGCGCTCATTCCCTTTGTGCGCATGGTGTGGCTCAGCTACACCGGCCAACTGGTCGAGCCGCTGGAATTCATCACCCGCGGCACCGGCGACTGGACGCTGTATTTCCTGTGCATCAGCCTGGCGGTGACGCCGCTGCGCCGCATCGCGAAATGGAACTGGCTGATCAAGCTGCGCCGCATGCTGGGACTGTTCGCGTTCTTTTATGGCGCGCTGCACTTCACCACGTTCCTGTGGTTCGACCATTTCTTCGATATCGCCGAAATGTGGGCCGACGTGCTGAAACGGCCGTTCATCACGGTCGGTTTCATCGCCTTCATCCTGCTGATCCCGCTGGCAGTGACCAGCACCAACGGCATGGTGCGCCGGCTCGGCGGCAAGCGCTGGCAATGGCTGCACCGGCTGATCTACGTGATCGCGCCGCTCGGCATCCTGCACTTTTGGTGGATGAAGGCCGGCAAGCATAATTTTGCACAACCGATCTTATTTGGTCTCATCGTCGCCTTATTGCTCGCTATCCGCGTGTATTATTCCAGGGCCAAGAAGGCCGCCGTGACGCCGGCCTGAGTCATTCCTTTGCGCTGTCCCAAGGCGGGCAGCGCCTGGGCCATCACACTATAACGATGGCCAGTTCGCACGACAGCGCTTACAAACAACTGTTTGCTCATCCAGAAATGGTGCGTGACTTGCTGGCCGGCTTTGCGCCTTTTCCGTGGGTACGGCAACTTGACGTTTCGGCCTTCGAACGTGTCAACGCCAGTTATGTCAGTGAAGTAGGACAGCAGCGCCACGACGATATGGTATGGCGTTTGAAGTTGGGCGGCGACTGGATCTATGTCTATCTTTTGCTGGAGTTCCAGTCGCACAGCGAGCGCTGGATGGCGCTGCGCATGCAAGTGTATGTCGGCTTGTTGTTGCAAGACCTGGTCAAGCGGCATCAACTGACCGTCCAGGGCATGCTGCCGCCGGTATTGCCGCTGGTGCTGTACAGCGGCGACCAGCCTTGGCGCGCGGCCATCGCACTGTCGTCATTGATGCTGAGTCCGCCGGAAGGTTTGCAGGACTTGCAGCCGGAACAAAAATACCTCTTAATAGATCAAAATAGCTATCAACCGGGAATCCTGGCCGAGCAAACCAATCTGGTGGCCGCCATTTTCCGTTTGCAGCGCTGGCGCAGTACTGAAGATATACTGGACGTGATCACAAAATTGGCGGCATGGCTGAAACATGGCAAGAATGCGACCTTGCGCACCAGCCTGTCGCACTGGATCGTGGCATGTCTGAAACGTCAGCGGGTGGATGCGGATATACCCATGGTCGATGATTTATTGGAGGTAAAAGCAATGTACAACCAAAAATTCAAGACATTTGAAGAAGAGTGGGAGTACGAGGCGGTTGAGAAGGGCCGGTTGCAGGGCCGATTGCAGGGCCGGATCCAGGGCCGGATCGAGGCTGATCGGGAGCGCCTGCTTTTCTTGCTGAATAACCGTTTCCCCGATGTGCCGGTCGCGGCGCAGCAGCGTATCACTGCCGCGTCGGCATCCGAACTGGATGGCTGGTTTAAACGGTTCTTGAGGGTAAATACCCTCGAAGAACTATTCAAGCCGGACTGAGTGGCTTACCTGGCCGGCGCCGGTGGATTATTCGAGGCCGGCGCGGCGATCGGCGCAATCGCGTCTGGATTGGCCGGCACTTGCAGCGCGGGCGGAGGCGGTACCGGGGCCGGAGTAAATGGGCCGGCCTTGGCCGGTGGCCGTGGCAGGTACAGCGGGCCGGGCTGGCCGCAGCCGCTCAGGACGCCGCCAAGTGCAAGGAAAATGCCGATATAAAACGCTGGAGATGACTTCACGATTAGAATCACGGTTTGATTAAGATCTTGGAGTGTAGCATGAGCGAATCGGAATTCCTGGCCCTGGCCGAAGCGACCTTGAGCGACATCGAGGCGGCGCTGGATCGTTTGAACGATCAAGACGCGCTCGACGTGGAATGCAGCCGCAGCGGCAATGTGCTGGAAATCGAGTTTATCGACAATGGCTCGAAAATCATCGTCAACAGCCAGGCGCCGATGCAGGAACTGTGGGTCGCCGCCCGGTCCGGCGGTTTCCACTATAAACGGGCGGGCGACGCGTGGGTCAATACCCGCGACGGTTCCGAATTGCTGGCCGCCTTGTCAGGCCTGGTCAGCGAGCAAGCGGGCGCCACGGTCGTCTTGTCGTAAAGTGCGTAGGTTTGCTTAGCGCAGCGTAAGCAAACAGCTAGCCGTTGCTGGCTTGTCGGATTACGCCCTTTGGGCTAATCCGACAAGCCTCTTTGTTTTAGAGCCTATCCCAGTAGTGAGCGTCGTCTACTGGCCGCGCATCAGGAGCGCGGACCAGGCGTGAGGAGCAAGCGTGGCGCGCCACGCGACGACGATCAACGCAGTCCCCGTTCCTGAGGGGCGCCAGAAGAGGGCGTATTCATCTACTGGGATAGGCTCTTAGTACCGTTTCAAATAATGATCATCAGAACAATTCGTTCTTGACCGCTTCCTTGGCTTTTTCCTCGGCCGGCGTGCCGCGCGCCGCCCCTTCCAGGCTGCTCACGCCGGTGCCTGGTGGATTTTCGGCATAGTAATAATCCTCGCCGACCTGTATCACGCCATCCGGCACCGCGCGTTCTTCGACCGGGATGCTCTTCAACGCTTTTTGCATGTAGTTGATCCAGATCGGCAACGCCAGGCCGCCGCCGGTTTCGCGGTTGCCGAGGTTTTTCGGCTGGTCGTAGCCCATCCACGCAATACCGACCAGCTTGGCCTGATATCCGGCGAACCAGGCGTCGATCGAATCGTTGGTGGTGCCGGTCTTGCCGGACAGGTCCGGGCGCTTCAGCGCCATCGCCTTGATCGCG
Source organism: Janthinobacterium agaricidamnosum NBRC 102515 = DSM 9628 (assembly GCF_000723165.1). NCBI lineage: Bacteria > Pseudomonadati > Pseudomonadota > Betaproteobacteria > Burkholderiales > Oxalobacteraceae > Janthinobacterium > Janthinobacterium agaricidamnosum. Next base: position 5,277,583 of record NZ_HG322949.1, on the reverse strand, counting down.
GTGCCGTGGCGCACCACGTCGTTGAGCATGCTGTTCATCAGGAAGGCGTTGCGCTCGTCGATGACGCGGTTGCCTTCTTCGCCGGCCTTGTCCGGATTGGCTTGCGACAAGATCTTGCCGTCGCTATCGGTCACCTTGGCGATCAGGTAGGGATTGACCTTGTAGCCGCCGTTGGCGAACACCGCGTAGGCGCCGGCCATTTGCAGCGGCGTCACCGAACCGGCGCCCAGCGCCAGGGTCAGGTAGGGCGGGTTGCGCTCCGGGTCGAAACCGAAGCGCGTCGCATATTCCTGGCCGTACTTGGCGCCGATCTTGTGCAGGATGCGGATCGAAATCATGTTTTTCGATTTCATCAAGCCCTTGCGCATGGTCATCGGACCTTCGTATTTGCTGTCGTAGTTCTTCGGTTCCCACGCCTGGCCGCCGGTCTGGCCGGCGTCGAACGAGATCGGCGCATCGTTGATGATGGTCGACGGCGACAAGCCCCGTTCCAGCGATGCCGAATAGATGAACGGCTTGAACGACGAACCCGGCTGGCGCCAGGCCTGCGTCACATGGTTGAACTTGTTGCGGTTGTAATCGAAGCCGCCGATCATCGCGCGGATCGCGCCGTCGGTGGTGCTGGCCGAGATGAAGGCCGATTGCACTTCCGGCATCTGCGTAACGCTCCAGCCCGCTTCTTCGCGGATCACGCGGATCACCGCGCCGCGCCGGATGCGCCGGTTCGGCGCCGCTTTTTCCGACAGCCAGGCCGCGCCGAACGTCAGGCCGGGGCCGGTGATGGCGATTTCCTCGCCGGCGGCGGTCACCGCGACGATTTTTTGCGGCGTTGCCTGCAACACCATCGCCGCGACGATGTCGTCGCTGTCCGGATGGTCGGCCAGTTCGGTCTCGATCGCGTCGTCGGCCTCTTCCTTGGTTTTCGGAATGTCGATATACGCTTCCGGGCCGCGGTAGCCATGGCGTTTTTCATAGTCCATCACGCCGCGGCGCAGCGCCAGGTAGGCCGCATCCTGGTCGGCCTTGGTGATGGTGGTGAACACGTTCAAGCCACGCGTGTAGGTGTCTTCCTTGAATTGCTCGTAGACCAGCTGGCGCGCCATTTCGGCCACGTATTCGGCATGCACGCCGAAGTCGCTGCTGTCGGTCTTCACTTTCAGCGGTTCGTTTTTGGCGTCTTCGTACTGGGCCGGGGTGATGTAGCCGAGCTGGCTCATGCGCTGCAAGATGTATTGCTGGCGGGTGCGGGCGCGTTTCGGGTTGACCACCGGGTTGTAGGCCGACGGCGCTTTCGGCAGGCCGGCCAGCATGGCCGCTTCGGCCACGGTGATGTCTTTCAGGTCCTTGCCAAAATAAATCTGCGCGGCCGAGGCGAAGCCGTAGGCGCGCTGGCCCAGGTAGATCTGGTTCATATAGACTTCCAGGATCTGATCCTTGCTCAGGTTTTGCTCGATCTTCCACGCCAGCAAGACTTCATACGCCTTGCGTTTCAGGGTTTGCTCGCTGGACAGGAAGAAATTGCGCGCCACTTGCTGGGTGATGGTCGATGCGCCCTGTTTGGCGCCGCCGGTCAGGTTGTGCAGCGCGGCCCGGGTGATGCCCAGGTAATCGACCCCGCCATGCTCGTAAAAACGGTCATCCTCGATGGCCAGCACGGCTTTTTTCATCACATCCGGGATATCCTTGATATGCACCAGGTTGCGACGCTCTTCGCCGAATTCGCCGATCAGCACGCTGTCCGAGGTAAAGATGCGCAGCGGCATCTTCGGCCGGTAATCGGTCAGCGTGTCGAGCGCCGGCAAGTTCGGATACGCCAGCGCCAGGCCGAACACCACCAGCAGCACGCCGACCACGCCCAATCCCAGCAGTGAAAACAGGGTAAGCAAAAGGAAACGCTTGGATTTGCTGCCGGGCTTCTTGCCAGGCTGCTTGCCGGAGGCGGCGCCGGCGGAGTGGGATGTGGTCATGCGCTTGTGGTCTTTCGCTATATTTTTATCCGGGTCATTATAAGCGAGGTCGATTCGGGGTGGCGCGCAAGCCAAGGTGAAGTAACTTGATGAAGTTGGCAATATTGCGTTGTATCATCAAATGTGGCTGTTCGGCCCGCTTTAAATTATGCATTAGAGAAATATCTTTACAGGCGACAAGCCTTATTGCTACGATTTAATGTAGTGTCTGATCTGTTCCGTTTAACCGCCGGTTTCTAAACAAGTTTCTCTTATGCAAATGGTACTAATCTGTGCTTCCCAGCACAATAGCGCTTGCACGGGCATCGCGGCATCGCCGCGCGCCGGGGATACGTCGTGTTTGAACTGAAAGCGCTGTTCGGGCAAAGCGGCGGCCCTTTGCTGGGCGTCGATATCAGCACGTCCGGCGTGCGGCTGGTCGAATTGTCGCTGGGGGCCAAGCCCGGCAAGGGCGCCAGGCCTGGCGAGCCGCCCGACATCCGCCTGGAACGCTACGCCACCGAGGCGCTGCCGCGCGGCGCTGTGGTGGACGGCAATATTGAAAACCTGGAGCAAGTCGCCGAAGCGGTGCGCCGGGTCTGGAAAAAGAGCGGCGCGCGCACCCGCCATATCGCGCTTGGCATGCCGCCGGCGTCGGTGATCACCAAGAAAATCATTTTACCGGCGGGGCTGTCGGAAGAACAACTGGAAATCCAGGTCGAGTCCGAGGCCAGCCAGTATATCCCGTTTGCGCTCGATGAAGTCAGCCTCGATTTCGACGTGATCGGCCCGGCCGCCAATGCCGGCGACGATATCGAAGTCATGCTGGCCGCGTCGCGCCGCGAAAAAGTGGAAGACCGCATCGCCGTCGCCGAGGCCGCCGGCTTGAAGGCGCTGGTGATGGATATCGATTCGTATGCGGCGCGCGCCGCGCTGGAGCGGGTCACCTTGCGCACGCCGGCCATCGGCGCGCAGCACGTGTTGGCGCTGTTCCAGATCGGTGCACAAGTGATGCATCTTTCGGTGCTGCAGGGCGGCGTGACGATTTACGAAAAAGAACAGATTTTCGGCGGCAATCAGCTGACCCAGGATATCGTGCGCAGCTTCGGCTTGCCATTCGATGAGGCCGAGGCGCGCAAGAAGACCGGCGACTTGCCAGAGTCTTATCAGCAAGAAATCCTGCCGCCCTTCCTCGACAGCGCGGCGCTGGAAATCACCCGCGCGATCCAGTTCTTTTTCACCTCCACGCCTTACACCAAGGTGGATCAGCTGTTCCTGGCCGGCGGTTGCGCCCAATTGCCGGGCCTGGTCGACATCATCGCCACCCGCAGCAAGATCCCGACCACGCTGCTGTCGCCGTTCGCCGGCATGTCGTTCGCACCCGGCGTGCGCGAAAGCGCGTTGCGCGGCGACGCGCCGGCCTACCTGGTCGCGTGCGGCCTGGCGTTGCGGAGGTTTGCGCCATGATACGCATCAACCTCTTGCCGCATCGGGAAGCGCGGCGCAAGCAGCAGAAGACGGCGTTTGTCGCCTTGCTGGTGTGCGGCGCGCTGGCAGGCGCGGCGGTGGTGCTGATCGTGGCCGCGTATAACGCGCGGCAATTGGCGATCCAGGATCAGCGCAATGCGGTGCTGCAAACCGCGATCAAGGAACTGGACAAGAAAATCGTTGAAATCGCCACCTTGAAACAGGATATCGAAGCGCTCAAGTCGCGCCAGCAAGCGGTCGAGGATTTGCAGGGCGACCGCAACCAGCCGGTGTATTTGATGGATGAGCTGGCCAAGCAGACGCCGGAAGGCGTGTACCTGAAATCGTTCAAGCAGGATGGCCAGAAGGTCAATGTGGGCGGGTATGCCCAGTCGCAGGAGCGGGTCTCGGAATTCCTGCGCAAGCTGTCCGGCCAGTCGCCGTGGCTGGAACGGCCTGAACTGATCGAAGTGCGCGCCACCGCGCTGGGGCAGGGCCGCAGCGCCAAGAAAGTGGTGGAATTCACGCTGGTGGTCGGCATCAAGCGTCCGCGCGACAAGGACGCCGACAAGCATCCAGGCAAGCCCGGCGCCACGCCGGCCGTCAAGCCGGGCGCAGCGGGAGCGGCATCATGAAGGCGCAGCATGGCGTGATCGCCAAGCCGTCCTTGTCGATGGCGCCGTTGCTGGACCAGTTCCGCGGCCTGGGCGGACGCCATCCCGGCCAGTGGCCGCTGGCGCCGCGCCTGCTGTGCGGCTTCGGCGTGATGCTGCTGGTGGTGGCGCTCGGTTATGTCGGCTACTGGAGCGGCCAGTTCGACGAGCAGGACGCCGGCGCGCTGCGCGAAACGTCGCTGCGCAATGAATACCAGCTGAAGATGAGCAAGGCGATCAATTTACAGGCGTTGCGCGCGCAAAAAATGCTGGTCGACCAGTATGTCGACCGTTTGCAAAAGCAATTGCCGAGCAAGGCGGAAATGGCCGCGTTGTTGTCCGACATCAACCAGGCCGGCCTGGGCAGGGGCTTGCAATTCGAGCTGTTCCGGCCGGGCCAGGTGGTGGTCCGGGATTATTACGCCGAATTGCCGATCGATATCAGGGTGACCGGTTCGTATCACGATATCGGCGCGTTCACCGGCGACATGGCCAATTTGCCGCGCATCGTCACGCTCAACAATATGGCGCTGACCACCGGCAAGGATGGCAGCCTGGCGCTGGAGGCGGTGGCCAAGACCTTCCGCTACCTGGACCAGGATGAATTGATTGCCCAGCGCAAGGCGCAGGCCGACAAGAAGGCGGGGAAAAAATGAGGGCCGCGCTGACTTTGTTGGCCGTGCTGCTGTTGCTGGCCGTGGCCGGTTGCGGCGATCACGATGCGCAGGAATTGCAGGCGTGGATGGCGAACGTGCAACAGCAGGCCAAGGTCGCCGTGCCGCCGTTGCAGCCGCCCAAGACCTTCATCCCGTTTGCGTATGGCGGCCACGAATTGCCCGACCCGTTCAGTCCCAATAAATTGCTGGCCGAACTGGCGCGGCAGGAAAAGTCCGGCAGCACCTTCAAGCCGGACCTGGAACGGCGCAAGGAAGCATTGGAGAGTTATCCGCTGGACACCATCAAGATGGTCGGCACCCTGCAAAAAGGCAAGCAGATCTTTGCTTTGCTACAAGTGGACCGCGTGTATTACCAGGTGCAGGCCGGTCAGCACCTGGGGCAGAACTTTGGCTTGGTCACCGGCGTCAACGAGGCGGCCGTGACGATCAAGGAAATAGTCCAGGATGCCGCCGGCGACTGGGTCGAGCGCATGACGAAGTTGGAGTTGCAGGATAGTAAGGAGACCGGGAAATGAGCGCTTTATCAGGAATGTTACGCAGCTGGCCAGCGAGGCTGGCCGGCGCGTCCGGCGCCATGTTGACGGTGTGCCTGTTGCTCGTGACGATGGGCAATCCGGCGCATGCGCAAAGTAGCGCCAACAGCATCGAGGCGATCAGCGCGCACCAGCAGGGCGCCAACGTGGTCTTGAAGATCAGCATGAAAAATCCGCCGGCGCCGCCGGCCGCGGCGTTTTCGATCGCCAGTCCGGCGCGCATCGTGCTCGACTTTAACGATACCGACAATGCCAGCGGCAAGGGCGGCTACGACTTGAACCTGGGCGACTTGCGCAGCGTGCACCTGGTGCAGGCCGGTGCGCGGGTGCGCGTGGTGCTGAACCTGGCGCGCGCGCTCAATTACGCGACGGCTGTCGACGGCAAGGATTTCATCGTCACCATCGAAGCGTCGGGCGGCGTGGCGACGGCGGTCAACGCGGCCGGCGTGCCGGTGGCCGCCGCCAAGCCGGCGCTGCCGGCGCGGCAGATGCTGCGCGCCATCGATTTCCGGCGCGGCAATAACGGCGAAGGCCGCATCGTGGTCGACTTGCCGAACAACCAGGTGGCGGTCGACGTGCGCCAGCAGGGCGACAAGCTGCTGGTCGATTTCATGCGCACCGGCTTGCCGGAAAATTTACGGCGGCGCATGGACGTGCAGGACTTCGGCAGCCCGGTGTCGCGCATCACCACCGCGCCGCAAGGCGACAATGTGCGCATGACCATCGAGGCCCACGGCTTGTGGGAGCAAAGCGCCTACCAGAGCGACACCCAATTGGTGATCGAAGTCAAGCCGATCAAGGAAGACCCGAACAAGCTGACCCAGGGCACCCAGGGGTATCGCGGCGAAAAACTGTCCTTCAATTTCCAGAATGTGGAAATCCGCGCGGTGCTGAAGGCGCTGGCCGAAATTTCGGGCCAAAACATCGTCGCCAGCGACAGCGTCAGCGGCAGCCTGACCTTGCAATTGAAGGAAGTGCCATGGGACCAGGCGCTCGATGTGGTGATGCAGGCCAAGGGCCTGGACATGCGCAAGAATGGCAATGTGCTGTGGATCGCGCCGCGCGAAGAATTGCTGACCAAGGAAAAGCTGGAGCTGGAACAGCGCGCCCAGATCGCCGACCTGGAGCCGTTGCGCTCCGAGATTTTCCAGTTGAATTATCAAAAGGCCGAAGCGTTCCGCACCGTGTTCGGGCTCGATGCGTCCACCGGCGGCGCCAGCGGCGACACCAATAACCGCAACCGCATGCTGTCCAAGCGCGGCAGCGCCATCATCGAGCCGCGCACCAACCAGCTGTTTGTCACCGATACCGCGTCCAAGCTGGAGGATATCCGCAAGCTGATCCAGAAGACCGATATCGCCACCAAGCAAGTGCTGATCGAAGCGCGCATCGTCGAAGCGTCCGACACCTTCAGCCGCAACCTGGGCGCCAAGCTGGGCTTTTCCGACTTGCGCACCCAGCGCGGCGGCGACAGCGGCTACCAGCTCGGCAATTCGAACAACCGGGTCGCCATCGGTGGCAATATCCAGGGCGTTGGCGAAGTCACCGGGCAAACCCCGGTCAGCGCCAACGCCTACGCCAATTCGCAGTTCGTCAACCTGCCGGCGGCCAACATCAACGGCAGCGCGCCGGGCAGCCTGGCGGTCAGCCTGTTTTCATCGGCGGCCAACCGTTTCCTGAACCTGGAATTGTCGGCGCTGGAAGCCGACGGCAAGGGCAAGATCATTTCCAGCCCGCGGGTGGTAACGGCCGACAAGTCGATCGCGCTGATCGAGCAAGGCATCGAATTGCCTTACCAGGTCGCGACCAGCAGCGGCGCCACCTCGATCACCTTCCGCAAAGCCAACCTGCGCCTGGAAGTGACGCCGCAAATCACGCCGGACGGCAACGTGGTGCTGGAAGTCGATGTCAACAAGGATAGCGTCGGCCAGCAAACCACGGCCGGTTTCGCGATCGACACCAAGCATGTGAAGACCCAGGTGATGGTGGAAAACGGCGGCACGGTAGTGCTGGGCGGTATTTACCAGCAGGTCGAAAACAATGTCGTGAGCAAGGTGCCGCTGCTGGGCGACCTGCCGGTGCTCGGTTATTTATTCCGCAGCAGCAATCGGCAGAACGACAAAACCGAATTATTGGTATTCCTGACACCGAAAATAGTAGCCGAGCGGCTGTCAACACGTTAATGTATTGCAACTTATATCAGCCTGCCTGATGAATGCGGCCGATACGGCTTTACCCACTTGACTGATGTTGCTTTATTACTAGGGCGCCCGATGAGAACCACCCCGAAGATGGTCGTGAACAATATATTGAACTGGCTGGCGCTGCTGGCCTGCGCCGCGTTGCTGGCCGCTTGCGGCGGTGGCGGCGGCAGTCCCGGTGCGGTGGGCGGTGGCGGCGGGTCGGGCGGCGGCGCGGCGGCCGCGTCGATCACCTTGAGCTTGCTTGACGCCGGCGGCAAGACCAGCAATCTGGCCACCTCGGCGTCGCCGTTGACCGTCAAGGCGCTGGTGGCCGATTCGGCCGGCCGGCCGATGGCCAATGTGCTGGTGACGTTTACGACGGATACGACGCTGGCCAGGCTGTCGCCATCGGCCGGCACCGCGCTGACCGATGCCAGCGGCGTAGCGACAATCACCTTGAGTCCCGCTACCGGCGGCCTCAGCGGGGCAGGCAAACTGAGTGCCAGCGTGACGCTGGCCAGCGCCACGGTCACTGCCGACATCAATTACCAGGTCACTGCCAGCGTGGTGTCGACCGCCAGTATTTCCTTGTCGCTGGTCAATTCCAGCGGCGCCGCCAGCAATACCCTGTCCAGCGCCACGCCGCTGATCGCCAAGGCGCTGGTCAAGGACCAGGATGGCAAGACGCTGGCCAACGCACTGGTGGCGTTCTCGACCAATAGTGCGCTGGCGGTGTTTTCGCCATCGGCGGGCACCGTGCTGAGCGATGCGAATGGCGTGGCCAGCATCACGCTGCGTCCGGCCAGCCTGTCGGCCGGCGGCGCCGCCACGCTGAATGCGGTCGTGACGGTGGCCGGCAGCACCGCCAACAGCTCGGCCAATTACGTGGTCGGCGCCACCGCGCTGAGCTTGAGCAGCCTGCGCCTGAGCGCGCCCAGCATCGTCGCCTACGATTCGACCGTGGTCTCGCTCGACGTGCTGGCTGGCGGCGTGAAATATACCGACCAGAAACTGGTGGTCAATTTCACGTCGGCTTGCGTGGCCGCCGGCAAGGCGACTTTCGCCGCCGCCGTGCCGACCAGCAATGGCACGGCGACGTCGGTGTACCGCGACCAGGGGTGCGGCAATAACGACACCATCTCGGCGTCGGTCGACGGCATCAGCGGCAGCAGCAGCGCCACCATTGCGATTGCCGCGCCGAGCGCCGCATCGATCCAGTTCAACTCGGCCGTGCCGACCGACAAGTCGATCGTGATCCAGGGCCAGGGCGGCATCGGCCGCACCGAAACGGCCACCTTGAAATTCAAGGTATTCGATACCTTCAATAATCCATTGCCGGGCAAGAACGTGACCTTCAGCACCACCTCGCCGGATGTGACGATCAACAAGCTGGCCGACAGCACCGATGCGAACGGCGAAGTAATTACCACCGTCAATTCGAAATCGACGCCGACCACCTTCCGCATCAAGGCCACGCTCGACAGCGGCATCTTTACCCAATCCGATTCCATCGTCGTCACCACCGGCGTGCCTGTGCAGCGCGCATTCTCGCTCAGCGTCGGCAGCCCGAACGTCGAAGGCTGGACGCTCGACAGCGGTCCGACCACGCCGGCCACCAATGTCAATGTGCTGCTGGCCGACCAGGCCGGCAATCCGGTGCCCGATGGCGTGCCGGTGGTATTCCAGACCAACCTGGGTTCGGTCGGTTCGTCCAGCAAGGGCGCTTGCAATACCGTCAATGGCGGTTGCTCGGTCGATTTCCGGACCCAGAACCCGCGCGTCGCGGCGCCGAATACGCCATCGACGCCATGCAACACGCTGCCCGGCGGCAACAACGACAGCACCCGTCCGGGCCTGGCGACGGTGTGCGCCAGCAGCACCGACGGCAGCAATACGCTGTTTGCCAAGGTCGGCATTTTCTTCAGCGGCAGCACCGCGGCCAATGTCTACCTGAACGGCAGCGCCACGCCGTTGAACGGCAGCGTGGTCGACCTGGGCACGGCGGCCAAAACCGCGTCGAAAGTGTTTACCTTGCAAATCAACGATGTGAACAATAATCCTATGCCGGCCGGCACCACGGTAGCCATCAGCAACATCATCAATGCCAGCAATGGCGGCGTGCTGCCGGCCACCGTGCCGGGCATTTTCCCGCACTATGCCGGCGGCGACGACCCGAGCGGCAACAACATCAGCGGCAACCAGGGATCGAACCACAGCTTCACGATCGGCAGCACCCTGGCGGCGACTTGTACCGCGGATAATGTGGCCACGTTTAATGTCGCAATTACAACGCCGCATTTACTAACCACCACCTATCCGTTTACACTGACGTTCAAATGCCAATAAAGGGGCCACGGTCAGATCAGGTGGCGAGGCGCCGGGCCGGGCGCTGACTGCTTTTACTTGATTGATATACAACACAGTGTCTGAAATTTATAACAGCAATATTTTCCTGGTCGGGCTGATGGGCGCGGGCAAGACCACGATAGGCCGCATCCTGGCCCGCAAGCTCGGCATGCGTTTTGTCGATTCGGACCATGAAATCGAAGCCCGCACCGGCGCGTCGATTCCATGGATCTTCGAAATCGAAGGCGAACCGAGCTTCCGGCGCCGCGAAGCGGAAGTGATACGCGATTTGACGATGCAGGAAGGCATCGTCATGGCGACCGGCGGCGGCGCCGTGCTCGATCCCGACAGCCGGGCGTTCCTGATGCGGCGCGGTACCGTGATTTACCTGCGCGCCAATGTCAGCAGCATCATCACGCGTACCAGCCACGACAAGAACCGGCCCTTGCTGCAAACCGCCGACCCGCGCAAGAAACTGGAAGAATTGACGCTCCAGCGCGAACCGTTGTACCTGGAAGTGGCGGACATCGTCATCGATACCGGCCGTCCTAACGTACAATCAATGGTCCAAACTATTTTGATGCAGCTGGCCAGCCTCGAATGCGAGGCGACCCCGAACTGCACCACACAAGCCGAGCCCTCGATGAATGAACAATCCAAAATGCTGTTAACCGTAGACCTCGACGAACGCAGCTACCCGATCGCGATCGGTCCCGGCATGCTGGACGATAGCGACTTGCTGCTGCGCCATATCAATGGCCACAAGGTCGCCGTGGTCACCAATACCACCGTCGCCCCGCTGTACCTGCAGCGATTGCAGCAGACGCTGGCCGATGGCGGCAAGGAAGTCATCAGCATCGTGTTGCCGGATGGCGAAGAACATAAAAACTGGTCCAGCCTGATGACGATTTTCGACACCTTGCTGGAACACAAATGCGACCGCAAGACCACGCTGGTGGCGCTGGGCGGCGGCGTGATCGGCGACTTGACCGGCTATGCGGCGGCCAGCTACATGCGCGGCATCAACTTCGTGCAAGTCCCGACCACCTTGCTGGCGCAGGTCGATTCCTCGGTCGGCGGCAAGACCGGCATCAACCATCCGCTGGGCAAGAACATGATCGGCGCGTTTTACCAGCCGCGCGTGGTGATCGCCGACACGTCGACGCTGGAAACCCTGCCGGCGCGCGAACTGGCGGCCGGCCTGGCCGAAGTGATCAAGCATGGCGCCATCATCGACGCCGCATTCTTCGACTGGATCGAAGCCAATATCGAGAAACTGGTGGCGCGCGACAAGGGCGCGCTGGCGTATGCGATCGCCCGTTCGTGCGAAATCAAGGCCGAGGTGGTGCGCCAGGATGAGCGCGAAGGCGGCTTGCGCGCCATCCTCAATTTCGGCCACACCTTCGGCCACGCGATCGAAGCGGGCCTCGGCTACGGCGAGTGGCTGCATGGCGAAGCGGTCGGTTGCGGCATGGTGATGGCGGCCGACTTGTCGCAACGGATGGGCTTGATCGACGCGGACAGCGCGGCCCGCGTGCGGGCGCTGGTGGAAGCGGCCGGCTTGCCGGTCACGGCGCCCGATCTCGGCATCGAACGCTGGCTGGAATTGATGGAGGTGGACAAGAAAAACGAGGGTGGCGCGATCAAGTTCATCTTGCTCAAGCCGCTAGGCAGTCCGAGCATCACCAATGCGCCGCAAGAACATTTGCTGGCGACGCTGGCCGCCGGCGTGCTGTGACATGATACCCGACGACTTCCTCGCCCCGTACGCGGCCCGTTCGGCTACCGGGCAGGGACGTCGTTATCCCGAGACGGCGCATGCGTCGCGCAGCCAGTTCCAGCGCGACCGCGACCGCATCATCCATTCGTCGGCCTTCCGCCGCCTCGAATACAAGACCCAGGTATTCCTGAACCACGAAGGCGACCTGTTCCGCACCCGTCTGACGCACAGTCTGGAAGTGGCGCAAATCGGCCGTTCGATCGCGCGCAACCTGCGCCTGAACGAAGACCTGGTCGAGGCGATCGCGCTGGCGCATGACCTGGGCCACACGCCGTTCGGCCATGTCGGCCAGGATGTCTTGAACGAATGCATGAAAGACCATGGCGGCTTCGAGCACAATCTGCAAAGCTTGCGGGTGGTCGATACGCTGGAAGAACATTACGGCGCCTTCGACGGCTTGAACCTGATGTTCGACACCCGCGAGGGCATCTTGAAGCATTGCTCGCTGGCCAATGCAAAAGAACTGGGGCCGGTGGCGCAGCGTTTTATCGACCGCACCCAGCCGACGCTGGAAGCGCAGCTGACCAACCTGGCCGATGAAATCGCCTACAACAGCCACGACATCGACGACGGCTTGCGCTCCGGGCTGATCACCATCGCCCAGCTGGAGCAAGTCGCGTTTTTCGGCCGCCTGTGGTCGGAAGTGCAGGCCAGGTATCCGGGCCTGTCGGGCCGGCGCGCGATTTATGAAACGCTGCGCCGCCTGATCACCGCGCTGGCCGACGACTTGATCGCCACCTCGACCGGGCTGATCCAGTCGGCCGCGCCGCGCAGCGTCGATGAAGTGCGGGTCAGCCCGCCGCTGATCCGTTTTTCAGAACCGATGCGCAACGATGCGACCGAGCTGAAACGCTTTTTGCGCACCAATCTGTACCGCCATTACCAGGTCAACCGCATGCGCGTAAAGGCCAGCCGCATCGTGCGCGAATTATATGAAAGCTTCATGGCGGAACCGGCCTTGCTGCCGCCGGATTACCAGGTGGCCGGCGGCGACATCGGCAAGCAGGCGCGCAAGATCGCCGACTACATCGCCGGCATGACCGACCGCTACGCGATCCGCGAGCACACCCGTCTGTTTTCCCTCGACGAACTCTAAACCGGGGACAGGCCACGCATGAAGCAATTAGTTGCCTGATAATCGTGGTCTGTCCCCGGTTAAAACACCATCCGGCTTTGCGCCGCCGTGGCATCGCCGAAGATATCCAGCAGCAGTTTTTTGATTGGCGCCGGCAGCGGCGCGTCGGCGACCTTGTCGCCGTCGTACCAGACGTGGCCCGCTTCGCCGGCTACGTCGAGACGCCGCGCCAGTACGATGCGGCAAGGCGTGATGTGCAATTTGTAGTGCGTGAACACATGCGTGATCGGCAGCAGACAGTGCTGCGATTCAATCTGGCCAAACTTGTTGACCGCCAGCGCCACCGCATCGTGGTCGTGTTCGCGGCCATCGTCATCCTGCAGCACATGGCCATCGAGTTCCGGCAGCGACAGCAAGCCGCCCCAGATGCCGGTGCCGGGCCGCTGTTCCAGCAACACCTGGCCGCGGTCGATGATGAGCAGCATGGTCGCGTGTTTTTCCGGGCTGGTTTTCTTCGGTTTGCGCACCGGCAAATCCTTGGTGCGGTTGGTGGCGTAGGCGACGCAGCGCGCCTGTAACGGACAGCGCCCGCAATCGGGACTGCTACGGGTGCACAGCGTGGCGCCCAGGTCCATCAAGCCTTGGGTATAGGATTCGATCCCCTGTTCCGGCAGCAGGGCTTCGGCGCGCCGCCACAAGCCTTCCTCGACCCGTTTTTCGCCCGGATAGGCGTCGATGCCGAACACCCGCGCAAACACGCGCTTGACGTTGCCGTCGAGGATGGCGGCGCGGGTGCCGCTGGAAAACGCGGAAATCGCCGCCGCCGTCGAGCGGCCGATGCCGGGCAAGTCGGCCAGCAACAGCGGGTCGCTGGGAAACACACCGTCGTATTCGGCCATCACGCGCTGCGCGCATTTGTGCAGGTTGCGGGCGCGGGTGTAATAACCGAGGCCGCTCCATTGCGCCATCACGTCTTCGCTGCTGGCTTCGGCCAAGTCGCGCAGCGTGGGAAAACGCTCCAGGAAGCGCGCGTAATAACCGAGTACCGCGGCGACCTGGGTTTGCTGCAGCATGATTTCGGACAGCCAGATCAGGTAGGCGTCGCGCGTGTTTTGCCATGGCAAGACGTGGCGGCCATATTGTTTTTGCCAGGCGATCACGTCGGCGGAAAAGGTCGGGTCGGCCAGGTGTTCCTGGACCAGGGGATGGGTCAAGCGTTTCATTCAAAATCCTTCTTATGCGGCGTTTCTTTTGCTGAGTTTCTTATGCGGCGACGCCATGGCCGGGCTGATCCGCCCCGTCCGCCTGGATGGCGACACCGATGTCGCCCGCTAATTCGTCGAGCTGCGATTGCTGTTGTTCCAGCGTGGACAGGCCGGCTTCCAGCGCCTCGATTTTTTGTTCCAGGCCGCCGGTCGCATCGTGGATGCGCTGGATCGACGCCATGCGGTGTTTTAATTGTTCCTTGTATTGCAGGATTTGTGCTTCCAGCGGCGCCATGATGACTTTGAGCCACGCTTCGGCATCGTCGTTGGCGGTCTTGAAACTCTTGCGCACGCGCGAAGCGATGGTGTCGAAAAATTTCTCCATCAACACCACCCGGCTGGTGGTCAGCAAGGTCGCGGTACCGAATTGCCGGTGATACACGGCTTCGATATCGCCGATTTCCTGCCGATAGCGGGCCAGTGAAAAGGGCATCGGCAAGGCCAGCGTCAAGCCATGTTCGGCCGAAAATTTACGGTACATCACGCCCATCATTTCCGTGATCTCGGCCGTCTTGCGCTCGGAGCGCTGCAAGTTGTGGGCGATGCGCTCGAAGTACTGCCTGACGGCTTCGCGCACGCCGGTGAAAAAGCGGCTGCGCTGCATTTCTTCGCGCACCAGTTCGATATCGTCGCGCACGATATCCATGCCGAGGCTGGTGTACAGCTCGGTCGACAAGCGGGTGAACACGGCGCGGGTCGCCTGCAATTTGAACAGGCTGCTGTCGAATTCCTTTTTCTCGATATCGATGCGCCGCATCATGTGCGCCAGCACGCTCTGGTTCTTGCCGCGCATGCTTTTCAGCTCATGCAATTGTTCGGCGATGCCGCGCAGCCGGGCCGACAGCGCGCTGTGCCGGGCCGCGTTGATCGCCTGCACATCGACCGACAATTGACGCCGGATGATGTCCTTGCGGGCCGGTATCAATTCGTCGAACAGCGCCGTTTCCAATGCCAATAAACGGCTCTTGCCGAGCAGCGCGGTATCGTGGTTGATCTTGCCGACCAGCGCCTTTTGCGCCGATACGGGAAACACTTGCTGCATGTCCAGCGTCAGCAAATGCGCGACGCTGTTTTGCTGGCGCCGGATCGCGTCATCGACCTCGCCATCGCTGCGCAATTCATCCCACATGCTGTCGATCTTGTTGAGCACCACCAGCCGCCCCGGGCCGGCGCCGATATGGTGGCGCCAGACCTCGATATCGCTGCGCGTGACGCCGGTGTCGGCGGCCAGGATGAACAGCACCGCGTGCGCGTTCGGGATCAGGTTCAGCGTCAGTTCCGGCTCGGTGCCGATCGCGTTCAAGCCGGGCGTGTCGAGTATCACCAGCCCCTGTTTCAGCAGCGGATGGGGGAAGTTGATGATGGCGTGGCGCCACATTGAAATTTCGATGGTGCCGTTTTCGTCCGGCGGCGCGACATGGTCGGCATCGTCGTCGTACAGGCCATACGATTTCGCGTCTGCCAGGCTGACGTGCCTGGTCAGGCTGACCTGCCGGATCGCCGCCTGCATGTCGCCGCCGGCGTCCAGGTTCAGCGGCAGTACGGTCCACGCCGCGTCGTCGTCGAGGTAATCGCCGGTCGACAGGTTGCCGGCCCGGGTTTCGATCGGCAGCAGGCGTATCGATGGCGGCCGGCTGGCGTCGTACAGCAATTCGGTCGGGCACATGGTGGTGCGGCCTGCGCCGGACGGCAAGATGCGCTGGCCGTAATCGGCAAAGAAAATCGCATTGATCAATTCGGATTTTCCGCGCGAAAATTCGGCGACGAAGGCCACCGACAATTTATCGTCGGCCAGGCGGTGCAGGGTGCGGTGCAGGCGCAGCGCGATGGCGCCGTCGATCAGGCCGGCTTCGGCCAGGCCAGCCTGGTAGCGTTGCAACGTGGCGGCGACGGCCTGGCGCCATGCGCTGTATTGTTCGAAATCCCTGACCATCATGCTCCCTTGTCTTGATACACCGGATACGAGGACTATTTTTGGCAATTCACGCAATAAAACGTCGAACGCTGTCCCTGCTTGATCTGGCGGATCGGCGCCTGGCACACTTTGCACGGCAGGCCGCCGCGGTCGTACACAAAATAACTTTGCTGGAAATAACCGGACTGGCCATTGACGGCGATAAAGTCGCGCAAGGTGCTGCCGCCCTGGACAATCGCGGCGGCCAGCGTTTCGCGGATCGCCTGCGCCAGCTTTTCATAACGGGCCAGGCCGATGCGTTTGGCCGGCGTGTTGGGATTGATGCCGGCGCGGAACAGGCTTTCGGAACAATAGATATTGCCGACGCCGACCACGATATCGCCGGCCAGCAGCACTTGCTTGATGTTGGCGCCGCGGTTGCGGGTCTGCTGGTACAGCAATGCGCCGGTAAAGCCGTCTTCCAGCGGTTCGACGCCCAGGCCGCGCAGCAGGATGTGGCTGTCGACCGGGCCTTCGCGGATATCGTGCCACAGCACGGCGCCGAAGCGGCGCGGATCGGTCATGCGCAGCACTTGCGCGCCATCCGCACCCTCGACCACCAGGTCGAAATGGTCATGCTTGTTGGCCAGCGTGTCCGGCGGCAGCACGCGCAGGTGGCCGGACATGCCGAGGTGGATGATCAGCGTGCCGTGTTCGAAGCCGATCAGCAGGTATTTGCCGCGCCGCCCGGTCAGGCCGATGGTGTGGCCGGACAATTGCCCGGCCAGGCCGGCGGGGAAGGGCCAGCGCAAGCCGCTGCGGCGCAATACCACCGCCTGCACGGCGCGGCCTTCGATATGGGGCGCGACACCGCGCCGCGTCACTTCAACTTCTGGCAATTCAGGCATGCTTGCTCGGATCTGGTTGTCCGGCGCGGCACATGGCGCGCACCGGTGATTGGTTACTTAAAATTGCTAACTTGAATAAAGGGTTCAACAATTCGTTAAATATTTCGTTACATACGTGAAGCACGCAAACGGCGGGTTGGGCGTAGAATCAGTATTTGCCCGCATAGCCAGGAACGTCCTTTGAAAAACGCTTTCGCCATTGTAACTCTGTCCGCCATGATGTCGGTGTGCGCCGCCGCACCGCAGGCACAGCCAGTTTCCGCCGACCAGCCGCCGGGCGAGGCCCCGGCGAGTGTCCCCGCCAGTGTCCCCGATATCGTGCCGGCGAAAGTCCCGGCTGGCCCGGCCACGGCTTCGCCGGCGCAAGCGTTGCCGAACGTCGCCCTGAGCAGCGACCTGCTGTACAAGCTGACCAAGGCGGAACTCGAATTCAAGCAGGGCCAGTGGCAAGGGCCGTACATTACGATGATGGTGACCGCGCAGCAAACCCGCGACCCGCGCCTGGCGCAGCGGGCGGCGGAAATGGCGCTGGCGGCCAAGCAGGGCGGCGAGGCGCTGGCGGCGATCCGCCTGTGGCGCGAACTGGCGCCCAATTCCGACGAGGCGAACCAGTATTTCCTCGGCTTCGTCGTGCTGACCGACGATATCCTGGAAACCGAACCGGTATTCGCCCAGCGCCTGAAGGACGCCAAGCCGGCAGCGCTGCCGGCCGCAATGTTCCAGACGCAGCAATTCCTCAGCCGCGCCAAGGATAAATTGATGGCCTTCTCGATCCTGGAGCGCTTGATGGCGCCGTACGGCGCCACGGCCGAAGCGCATATGGTGATATCGCAAGGCGCGTTTTCGATCGGCGAACGCGACCGCGCCGTGCGCGAGGCGCAAAAAGCGCTGGAGCTCAAGCCGGATTCGGAACTGGCGGTGCTGTCGCTGGCCCAGGTGATGGACGATGCGGATGCGATCGGCAAGCAATTGTCGGCCTTCCTCGACAAGAATCCCGGCGCGCTGGAAGTGCGTTCGGCCTATGCGCGGCTGCTGGTCGAGCAAAAGCAGTTCGAGGCGGGCCGCCAGCAATTCCTGCTGTTGCAAAAAGCCCAGCCGGACAATATCGTGACGATGTATGCGCTGGGCATCATTTCGCTGCAATTGAATGACAACGCGGTGGCGGAGAATTATTTCAAGCAATTCCTGGCGGTGCTGGCGGCCAATCCCGACGATGACCGCGATCCGTCCAAGGTATTGATGATCCTGTCGCAAATGGCCGAGGAGCGGGGCGATGTCAAGGGCGCGATCCAGTGGCTGGACAAGATCGACGGCCGCGAACCGCGCGCCTATTACGACGCCCGCCTGCGCCGCGCCCAATTGATCGCCAGGAATGGCGACCTGGATGGCGCGCGCAAGGCGCTGGCCGAGATCAGGAGCGACGATGTCAACGACCAGGCGCAAATCCTGCTGGTCGATGCGCAATTGCTGCGCGACGGCGGTTATACCCAGACCGCCTTCACGGTACTCGATAATGCGTTGAAACGCTTCCCCGACAGCAATGAATTGCTGTACGACCATGCGCTGGCGGCTGAAAAACTGGGCCGCACCGATGTGATGGAAGCGAGCTTGCGCAAGGTGATCGCGCAGGCGCCGGATAACCAGCACGCCTACAATGCGCTGGGCTATTCGCTGGCCGAACGCAATGTGCGCTTGCCGGAAGCGTATGCGCTGGTCGAAAAGGCGCTGTCGATCGCGCCGAACGATCCTTTCATCATGGATAGCATGGGCTGGGTGCATTTCCGCCTCGGCCAGCTGGGCGAAGCGGAAAACCTGCTGCGCCGCGCCTACGCCTTGCGCAGCGATCCGGAAATCGCGGTGCACCTGGGCGAAGTATTATGGCAAAAAGGCGAGAAAGAGGACGCGCAGGCATTGTGGCGCGCGGCCCGGGCCAAGGATCCGGGCAACGACGCGCTGAAAAGCACGCTGGCGCGCCTGAACCTGAGCCTGTAAGCTGCGCGGCAATTGCCGACACTCTGGCCCACTCACCTAACCAGGCTCCTTAAGAAAACCGATGACCCTGAACAACTTCGTCACCGTGAGCGTCCTGTGCGCCTTGCTGAGCGCTTGCGCCACCACCAGCGCGCCGCGCTCGTCCACGCCGGCCGCGCCGTATAGCGACGCCGTTGAATTGTCTGGCCGCCTGTCGGTCAATTACGAGCGCGATGGCAAGGGCGAATCGCTGACCGGCAAGTTCAATTGGCGCCAGAGCGGTGCGCGCACCGATGTCAGCCTCGATTCGCCGCTGGGCCAGACCATCGCCAGCATCAGCGTGATACCGGGGCAGGCGACGCTGACACAGGCCGGCAAGGCGCCGCGCAGCGCCGCCGACATCGATACGCTGAGCGCGCAGGCGCTGGGCTGGTCGCTGCCGGTGTCGGGCTTGCGCGACTGGCTGCAAGGGTATGCGCAAGACGCCGACGGCAAGCGCTTCGTCGCCTCGCCCCTGAATGACAGCGTCACCACGCGCGACGGCTGGCGCCTGCATTATGTGTCATGGCAAGATGGCGACGGCGCTTATTCCCGGCCCAGGCGCATCGACGCCGAACGCAGCGCCACCGTCGCAGCGGGACAGGTGGCGATCCGCATCGTGCTCGACCAATAACCCGCTTCACGCCTCGCCAATAACGCATGACACTCTCCAGACTTGAAAATTGCCCGGCCCCGGCCAAACTGAACCTGTTCCTGCACATCAACGGCCGGCGCGCCGATGGCTATCATTTGCTGCAAACCGTGTTCCAGCTGATCGACCACGGCGACACGCTGCACTTCACCTTGCGCAGCGACGATCAAATCCATCGCGTCAACGACCTTCCCGGCGTGCCGCAAGAGCAGGACTTGATCATCCGCGCGGCCCGGCTGTTGCAGGCCGAGGTGCGGCGCCGTAGCGGCGCGCTGCCGGCCGGCGTCGATATCGCCATCGACAAGCGCTTGCCGATGGGCGGCGGGCTGGGCGGCGGTTCGTCCGACGCCGCCACCGCGCTGATGGCGCTCAATACCTTGTGGCAGGCCGGCCTGAGCCGCGGGGAATTGATGGCGCTGGGCTTGCCGCTGGGCGCCGATATCCCGTTCTTCATCTTTGGCCAAAGTGCGTTCGCCGAAGGCGTCGGCGAGCAAATGCAAGCCGTAAACACGCCGGAGTGCTGGTATGTGGTGCTCGAACCCGGGGTGCAAGTACCGACCGCCGCAATTTTTTGCGCAGAAGATTTGACACGCGATACGAAACTCGTCACAATAGCGGACTTTTCCAGGCACCTCGCAAAAGATAATGATGCAAGCGGGTTTGGACAAAACGATTTACAACAAGTGGCAAGCCGCTTATTCCCGCAGGTAGCACAGGCGCTGGAATGGCTAGGGCGTTACGGCAAGGCCAGGATGACTGGCTCCGGTGCTTGTGTGTTTTGCGCGTTTTCCAGCGAGTCGGAAGCGGATGCGGTGCTCAGTAATGTGCCACCTGTCTGGATCGGCTGGAAGGCAAAAGCGCTGAACAGGCATCCGATGTTTGCGATGTTGTAGAGCGCAGTAAAAAGTATCAAAAAAGATTTGGCTTAACGTGAAATTGCCGGTAGAATACTGGCCAATGTGACGGCAAGCAGTCAGTTGCGTAGGGGAATCGCCAAGCTGGTTAAGGCACTGGATTTTGATTCCAGCATGCGAAGGTTCGAATCCTTCTTCCCCTGCCATTCATTTTCGCCGGTACTGTCGATGCGAAGTCAGCGTCCGGGCCGGGAAAGCAGATAATTCGCTACGCGAATCATTCTAAGCACAGTATCAGTACAAACTACAGCGTTGGGCCGGACTTTTGTTCGGCTCGATGACTTTTCAAGACTTCACAACGATTACCTCTTGGGACTCCAATGGCTTACGAAAACCTGATGGTTTTTACCGGCAACGCGAATCCAGCGTTGGCAGAAGGGGTCGCAAAAAATCTCGGCATCCCCCTCGGCAAAGCAAACGTTTCGAAATTTTCTGACGGCGAAGTAATGGTCGAGATTAACGAAAACGTTCGCGGCAAGGATGTTTTTGTTTTGCAATCCACCTGCGCTCCGACCAATGACAGCTTGATGGAAATCATGCTGATGGTCGATGCCTTGAAACGCGCTTCCGCCGGCCGCATCACGGCAGCGATTCCTTATTTCGGCTACGCCCGCCAAGACCGTCGTCCGCGTTCCGCGCGCGTCGCGATCTCGGCCAAGGTGGTCGCCAATATGCTGGAAAAAGCCGGCGTCGAACGGGTCCTGATCATGGACTTGCACGCCGACCAGATCCAGGGTTTCTTCGATATTCCAGTCGATAACATCTATGCATCGCCGATCTTGCTGGGTGACTTGCAAAAGAAAAACTACCAGGATTTGCTGGTAGTATCGCCGGACGTCGGCGGCGTGGTGCGCGCGCGCGCCCTGGCGAAACGCCTCGGCTGCGACCTGGCCATCATCGACAAGCGCCGTCCGAAAGCCAACGTTTCCGAAGTGATGAACATCATCGGTGAAGTCGAAGGCCGCAATTGCGTGATCATGGATGACATGGTCGACACCGCCGGCACGCTGACTAAAGCGGCTGAAGTGCTGAAAGAGCGCGGCGCCAAGAAAGTGGTCGCGTATTGCACGCACGCAGTCTTGTCCGGCCCGGCGATCGACCGCATCTCGGCCTCGCCGCTGGATGAACTGGTGGTCACCGACACGATTCCACTGTCGGAAGCTGCTTTGGCTTGCGGCAAGATTCGTCAATTGACGTGCGCGCCGTTGCTGGCAGAGACGTTCAAACGCATTATCAAGGGAGATTCCGTCATCTCCCTGTTTATCGACTAAAAAACCTGCTGCGCGTCGCGATTTGCGGCCTGCGATGCTCACTGTGCAGTCGCACAGCTCCGCTTCTCAGCCGCAACTCCCATCCGCTCGCTACGGTTTTTAAACGATAAGTCACGAGCAGTATTCTGCGGCGCGGCCGGCAAATTTGCCGCTTGCGCCGTTATGTTTTTATTCTTGGGCGCGATTTCCGCGTTCAATTTCCGAAAATCCCTGGTCGCGGGGGTTTTCATAACGCAAGGCGCGAGCCTTGTTCTTCTTGGAGTATCACATGAAAGTTATCGCATTCAAACGCGAATTGCAAGGTTCCGGAGCGAGCCGCCGCCTGCGCACTTCCGGCCAAACCCCTGGTATCGTGTACGGCGGCGCTGAAGCCCCTGTCACCATTTCCCTGGATCACAACGCGCTGTACCACGCGCTGAAAAAAGAAGTGTTCCACTCGTCGATCCTGGATCTGGAAATCGATGGCGTTTCCCAACAAGTTCTGCTGCGCGACTTCCAAGTCCACGCGTACAAACAATTGGTCCTGCACGCTGACTTCCAGCGCATCGATGCCAATCAACCGATCCACATGAAAGTCGCTCTGCACTTTGCCAACGCTGACGTTTCGCCAGCCGTCAAACTGCACGCTGCGACCATCAGCCACGTGTTGAACGAAATCGAAGTATCGTGCCTGCCAGGCAAACTGCCGGAATTCATCACCGTCGACCTGTCGAACATCGACGTCGGTCACTCGCTGCACCTGGCTGACGTGGTCTTGCCGGAAGGCGTTACCGCTGTTGCCCTGGCTGCAAACCCAACCGTTGCAACCGCTCTGGTACCGCCAGGCCACGTTTCGGCTGACGCCGCTCCAGCCGCTGAAGCTGCTGCTCCTGCTGCTAAAGGCAAGAAGTAATTCTTGCGACAGGCGCTGTCTTGCCGGCATCGGCAGCATGGCGCCAATCAATAAAAAACCCGCCTGGCGGGTTTTTTATTGCCCGCTTTTCCGTGATAATCGTTTTTTTCCTTTTGTCAGAACGCCATGCCTATTCGCCTGATCGTCGGCCTCGGCAACCCCGGCCCCGAATACGAACAAACCCGCCACAATGCCGGCTTCTGGCTGGTGGACAATCTTGCCAACAGCTTGCCCGGCGTGCGCCTGCAGCGCGAATCGCGCTTTAACGCCATGGTGGCAAAAACGGCGCTCGCCGGCCACGACGTCTGGCTGCTGGAACCGCTGACTTTCATGAACCGCTCCGGGCAATCGGTCGGCGCGCTGGCCCGTTTTTACAAGATCAATCCGGATGAAGTGCTGGTGGTGCACGACGAGCTCGACATCGCGCCCGGCCTGGTGAAGATGAAGAAGGGCGGCTCATCCGGCGGCCACAATGGCTTGAAGGATATTACCGCCGCACTGGGCACCCAGGATTACTGGCGCTTGCGGCTCGGTATCGGCCATCCGCGCACGCTGGGATTGCAGCAGGCGGTGGCCGATTTTGTGCTGCACCGGCCGCGCAAGGAAGAGCAAACCCTGATCGATGAAGCGATCGACAAGAGTTTGCGCATCATCACCATGGTGTGCGAAGGCAAGTTCGACGCCGCCACGATGCAATTGCATACCGTGTAAATTTATTCGAAGATGCTTCGGTAGGCATACAGACCGGGCGCACCGCCTGTCATGACGAACAGCACGTTCTGGCCCGGCTGGTAGCGTCCGTTTTTGATATCGGCCAGCAAGCCGGCGAACGCCTTGCCCGAGTAGACCGGGTCCAGCAATAAACCTTCGCTGCCGGCCAGCGCGCGCACCGCGGCGATCATGGCCTCGGTCGGCGCGCCATAATAGGGGCCGCGCTGGCTGCCGTCGACATCGATGTCGGTCTCCGCGATGGTGTTAGCGCCATCGAGCAGGGCCAGCGCGGTGCGCGCCAGCTCGCTCGTCTTGCGCTGGGTGGTCTCGCCGTCGATCAGCACCGCGTACGAACGCACCAGCGATGCCGGCAAGCCCAGCGCCGCCAGTCCGGCGGCCAGTCCGGCGTGGGTGCCGCTGCTGCCGTTGGCCAGCGCAATCTGTGCAAACTCGACGTCCATTTGCCGCGCTTGCGTCACGATTTCTTGCGCGCACGCGACGTAGCCGAGGCTGCCCAGCGGCGTCGAGCCGCCGGTCGGCAAGACCGCCACGGACCGGCCCTGGGCGCGCAATTCCAGCGCCCGCCGTTCGGCCCATTCCAGCGCGCTGACCGTGCCGGGCAGCGCGTGCACGGTGGCGCCGAACAAGCGGTCCAGCAACACATTCCCGCTGTGTTCATAGTCGGCATCGTCGCGCGGCACCAGGCGCGGCAGCACTAATTCGCAGGCCAGGCCGGCCCGCGCGCAGGCGGCGGCGGTCAGCCGCGCATGGTTGGACTGCAAGCCGCCCATGGTGATGATGGTGTCGGCGCCGTCGGTGACGGCCTGGCCGAGCAGGAATTCCAGCTTGCGCAACTTGTTGCCGCCGCCGCCCAGCGCGATATGGTCGTCGCGCTTGACGTACAGGCGCACGCCGCGCAGCGCATCGCCAAGGCGGGCTTCAAGCCGGCCCAGGCGCTGGATCGGCGTCGGGCCGTCCAGCAGGGGCAGGCGTGGGAAACGGTCGAGGCCGGAGAGTGGGAGAGTCGTCATGAATGCTGTCCTTGAAGGCGAAAACGCTGCGGAGATGCCGAAAGTGTAACAGCGTGGCCAGTAGCGAAAAACCCGTGCGCCGCCGATTCTGTTTCAAAAAATCTTTGAAAATCCTGTGGCAAACTGTGCTCCAAGCCATTGAAAAAGTTGGTTTTTGCGATATTCGGGGCTGAGCGGGGGTACAATGGCGGGGTTGGGGAATCCGGCGGCCTAAGAAGCTATCTCAGCAGGGAGCGTCCCAGTATGCCCAGCCGGCCCCGTTGCACAGCCTGGCCCCGCCTGTCCGCCCTTGATGCGGACGCCTTTGTTAATTGAATTAGAAAGTCTTTCCATGAGTCTCCAATGCGGCATCGTCGGCTTGCCTAACGTCGGCAAGTCCACCCTCTTCAACGCGCTGACCAAGGCCGGCATCCCGGCCGAGAACTATCCGTTCTGCACCATCGAGCCGAACGTCGGCGTGGTCGAAGTGCCGGATCCGCGCATGGCGGCGCTGGCCGATATCGTCAAGCCCGAGCGGCTGGTCAACGCCATCGTCGAATTCGTCGACATCGCCGGCCTGGTGGCGGGCGCCTCGAAAGGCGAGGGCCTGGGCAACCAGTTCCTGTCGCACATCCGCGAAACCGACGCCATCGTCAACGTGGTGCGCTGCTTCGAGGACGACAACGTGATCCACGTGGCCGGCAAGATCAATCCGCTGGACGATATCGAAGTGATCCAGACCGAGTTGGCGCTGGCCGACATGGGCACCGTGGAAAAGGCGATTCACCGCGAAAACAAGAAAGCCCGTTCCGGCGACAAGGATGCGCTGAAACTGGTGACCTTGCTGGAACGCATCATGCCGCACCTGAACGACGCCAAGCCGGTGCGCGCGCTGGGCCTGGACGCCGAAGAAATGCTGCTGATCAAGCCGCTGTGCCTGATCACCGCCAAGCCGGCGATGTACGTCGCCAACGTGTCGGACAGCGGTTTCACCAATAACCCGCTGCTGGACCAGCTGACCGCCTACGCGAAGTCGCAAAACGCGCCGATCGTGGCGATCTGCGCATCGATCGAATCGGAAATCGCCGACCTGGACGACGCCGACAAGGGCGCGTTCCTGGCCGACATGGGCATGGAAGAGCCGGGCCTGGACCGCCTGATCCGCGCCGCTTACAAGCTGCTGGGCCTGCAAACCTACTTCACCGCCGGCGTCAAGGAAGTCCGCGCCTGGACCATCCACATCGGCGACACCGCGCCGCAGGCGGCCGGCGTGATCCACACCGACTTCGAACGCGGCTTCATCCGCGCGCAAACCATTGCCTACGACGACTACATCGCCTACAAGGGGGAATCCGGCGCCAAGGAAGCGGGCAAGATGCGCGCCGAGGGCAAGGAATACGTGGTCAAGGATGGCGACGTGCTGAACTTCCTGTTCAACGTCTAACAGCGCAGCGGCAGTCATTGCCGGGCAAAATAAAACCCGCCATGGCGGGTTTTATTGTCCGTGCGTTATGGATACGTCGGCGTCGCCGGGTCCGGCTGGGCCAGCGCCGGCAGGAACGGTATCAAGCCGCCCGCGTCCGGATTATTGGTCTTGTCATCGATGCGGGCCTGGATCGCGGCGGCATCGGTGGTGCCCCAGTAATTGCCGGTGGCCGTCATGGCGCTCGCCGAGCCGCGCAGGCGCAGGATGGCGTCCTCCTGGTGGTCGAGGAAAGAGTTTCCTGAGACTACGGTCGTCTCGCCGCCATAACTGGCCCAGTTGGTCACCGCCGTGCCCCATATGCTGGTGAAGACATTATTCCGGACATAGACTTTTTTGGCGACGGAACGCGCGTCCACGCCGATACTCAAGCCACCGGAATTGCGGAAGATATTCCTTTCGATGTAGCTGTCTTTCACCGGGTACCACAGATACATCTCGCCAAAGGTATTGACCGAGCTCAGCACCGAATCGGTCAGCACGACATTGCCATACATCGCACCGCCGCTCGATTGCATCAGCTTGCCGCCATTCATCCTGGCGTAGCTGATCTGGATGGAACTGCTTTGGGCTTCGCTGGCGCCAGCCTGATAGATTTGCACATTGTCCAGCCGCGCATAGGCGCTGGCATTGCCCGCCACTTTCAGCGTGCCGTACACATAGATCGGCAAGCCCTGCGAACGCAGCGTGACGCCCGGCCCGACGGTGAGCGTGGCGCCATAGGCAATCTGTATCGTGTCGGTGATGAAGTACGGCGATTTGTCGGCGCTCAGCACGGTATCGCGGGAGATGATGTTGCCGAGCGCGTTGCCCACATTGACCGTGGCGCTGGCAGTCTGGCTATCGGCCTTGCCGTCATTGACGACCAGCGACGCGACATAGGTGCCGGCCAGATCGGCGGTGAAGGTAGGCTGTACGCTGGACGTGGACGATAACACCGCCGTGCTGCCGGCCGGTTTTGCCGTCAAGCTCCAGGCATAGCTGAGTTTGTCATGGTTGGCGTCCGAACTGGCGCTGCCGTCGAGCGTGACCAAGGTGCCCGCGCCGACATTTTGCAGCCAGCCGGCATGGGCCACCGGCGCCGCATTGCCTGTCGATGCGGTGATGGTGACCGGCACCATGCCGCTGTTGATCTTGCCATCGCTGACGGAGAGGCCGGCAATATAGGTGCCGGCGACATCGGCGGTAAACGATGGCCGCACCGCGCTGGCCGAAGACAAGGTGGCGCTGCTGCCGGCCGGTTTGGCGATCAGTGTCCAGCTATAAATCGGCGACTGGTTCAGGTCGACCGAACTGCCGCTGCCATCGAGGGCGACGGTAGCGCCGACCAGCACGCTTTGGACGACGCCGGCATCGGCCAGCGGCGGCGTGCCCGTCATATCGTGCAAGGTTTGTTTGATGTCGGCCGGATTGGCGATGTTGCTCAGCGACGCCACAATTTGCGTTAATTGAGCACGATTGAAGCGGGCGCCCAGCGCATCCAGGATCTTGTCGTGCGCATCGCCGCCGGCCGGCTGGTCTGGCGTGGCGGCCTTGAGCGGCGTGGCGATGAAATCGGCCACGGAGCCAGTCTCGACCATGCCGCTCAAGACCGTCGTGACATCGCTTTGCGCCGCCTTCAGCGCGGCGCCGGTCAGCGCCGCAGATGCGGCGGCGTCAAAGGCCGCGAACAGCACCGCGGGTTCCTTGCGCGCCGCGCGCGCCACGACCATGTTGGTCAGCGGCGTGATGTTGGCGCTAAGCGTAGTGCTATTGCCAGTGGCGACCGTATGCAAGGTCAAGCCGTCCGCCGGCTGGACCAGCTCCAGCAGGCAGGGCAATTTGCCGTCCGCGATGACGAAGCTGTAGCTGCCGTCGGCCTTGGTGATTGCCGCCGCGCTGCCGCTTTGGCATTTGGCGCTGACATTGGCGCCGGCAATCGCCAGACCGGTTGCCGCCGTGCCGCTGATGCTCAGCTTGCCGGCTACCACCACCGGGTCAGGCGCGGCCGGCGAGCCGCCGGCACTACTTTCGCCACCACCGCCGCCGCACGAGGCCAGCAACATGATACTTGCCGCACTGGCAAGTCCGATTTTCAAAAAGTTTGTCATGCCTTATTTCCCTGGTAATTACGCATTTGACGATATCGATGCAAATATTTAATTAAAGTTTCCGTATGGAAATTATTGCATATATTGATAATTTAACCAAAAGAAATAATTGTCAGTTTGATGTGTCAATGCGACGAATCTGTCATATCACTGGTAGCGATGAACGTGTTTAGCAAATAATTCCAGCCTCTGTTGCTTCCATTGTAGGAGGGCCTGAATCGATGCTTTGCTGCCGATGGGGGCGCGAGTCGATGTCCAATGGCCATGCCAGCGTAGACTTTGTCGACAGCATGTTCTCCGCTGTGCGTCTTGTTTTCGACTCAAAACGGTTGGTGGGCCGTGAACCGTTATTTATTGCTGTATTGATAATGTTGATCGGAGATGCCAGTTTTATCCTATGCAAAAAGTCCCAGTTCTTATCGATCGTGCCACCGTAGGAATGTTAGTTACAGCAATTGATGCGAGGAAAGAAGATGGCCTTGGAGCTCAATGTTGAGTGCAAGGTACGGGCATGGTGCGACAGGTTTGGGGCAACACCGCGCTTGAATTAGTTTGCAGCTGTGCCTTGGGTAATGTTGAAGTCTTGAGTCCGGAGTTCTTGTCAGATATTTGCGGTCATGAGGACCTTGGAGATGGATGCATGTACTCATGGATCGATGTTTAACCGCTGCTCTGCAATGGAGAGGAGAGGGGGGGGCGACTGCGGGTTTAAATCACCGATGAATTCCTCAAGTAC
>NZ_HG322949.1:5168615-5249051 GCF_000723165.1 Janthinobacterium agaricidamnosum NBRC 102515 = DSM 9628 | reverse complement strand
AGCAGATGCGTTGCCGATTTTTATTGAATATCTTTCATGAACAGGCTGGAAGGTTTTTATCAGTGATGATCAGAGCCGAAAATTCGGGGGCATAGATATATCCTTTTAAGACCATGCTTGAGGGACGTTTTTGCTCATCAACATCATAAATTCCATAACATTTTCGCAATCTCTCAGCACTTGGCCACCAAAATAGTGATGCATCTTTATTTGAAAATTTTTTATAAATATTTTCTGAGTTTTCTGCAATTTTCTTAAAATCTTTATAGAAGGATATTTTTATTCTCATATCTTTTGCAAATGAAACCTCAAGTGTGGCTTGATGCTGAAATACTTTCTTTAAATCATTAATTTCAGCCTCAATGCCGATTTCCGGGATGCCTGCATCTAACAAGAGCTGCCGCATTTTTGCATTGTCTGAAAGGGATGTTGTGTAGGCTGTACCATGCAAAGCAAGTATACTTCCGTTCGGAATAGTTTTTTTTCTTGCTGCTGGAAATATATAGTTGGCACAACTTGAAGCACAAATTTTGTCTATTTCTATATCTAAATTTTTATTTCTGACAAATCGCCCTATCAACATTCCTGCTTCAGTGTCACCACCGCCACTTTTGACAAGTAATAAAGTGGTTTTTTTCGTGTAAATACTCTTCAATTTATCTATGTCACCAGCAATAATAGGTCCAATCATATGAATGGTATTTAAATTATATCTGATAAAATCTGCGGAGAAAGATATCTGATGAAATATTGAGAATATTATAAATAAATAGAAATTTTTCATAGTTCTCCTGAATAAAACGACCACTTTTCAAAGTGATCGTTTTTTTTAATTGGACTTATTTAATGTTTCCTTTAATTGTGCATGTCAGGGTTTTTGTCCCGTTTGATGAAACCGATACCGTACAGGAGTACTCGACTCCTCCTGAAATAATATCGATTTCTTCAAGATTGAGTTCATGCATCTCGGTTTTTAATACTTTATTTTGGTTCATGATATTCTCCTATTAAATTAATTTGAGAAAACTTCTTTTATGACACCACATCTGGTCGTCATGAATTTATAATAGATGAAAGATTTCATTGGGTCAATTTTTCATAGTGAAAATATTGTTTAATTTGATGTGAATTAATTTTTGTTTTTTAATGGGAATATCTTATAATTTCTTAATTTGTGACAATATTATAAGTATTCTGTTTTTTGGAAATTATTTTAGCAATTTTGCGTAAGGTTGAGGACGATCGCAGAGGATGGTTAAGCTATATCACTAAAATCTTGTTTGATGTCCTGCACAATGGTTCCCTGCTGTAGCACCACCACTCTTTGCGCCATGGCGATCGTTTCCGGCCGGTGCGCCACAATCACGCGCGTCAACTGGATATTCTGAATCGCCCCATTCACCGCTTTCTCATTCCAGACATCCAGGTGACTGGTCGCCTCATCCAATACCAGCAATTTCGGATTTTTGTACAAGGCGCGCGCCAGTAAAATACGTTGCTTCTGGCCGCCCGACAGGCCGCTTCCGATATCGCCCACCAGAGTGTTGAATCCCATCGGCATGCCGGCGATCTCGGCATGGATGGCCGCCAAGTGCGCGCAGACCTGGATCTGCTCTTGATTCGGCGACGGTGAAAAGAAACTGATATTGTCGGCAATCGATCGGGCAAACAAAGTGTCTTCCTGCATCACGGTACCCAGTAATTGACGATAGTTCGTCATGCCAAGATTGGCGAGTTTCACGCCGCCGATCAAGATCTCCCCTTCAGTAGGCTCCAGCAAGCCCAGTAATAACTTCATCAAGGTCGTCTTGCCGCAACCGGACGGGCCGGTGACCGCGATGCACTGGCCGGCCGGAATGCTCAGATTCAGTCCGCTCACCACATTCGGTTCACTGTCGGCATAACGGAACGTCAGCTGGCGTATTTCAATTGATGGCGAAATACTTTCCACATCGATTTCGACATCGTTGCTGTCCTGTTCGGCTTGGGTCAGCACAATGTCGGCTACTCGCTCACCATGCAGACGCAGCATGCGCAACTCAAATAATTTATCGATCAAGCTGGCCATGCGTTGGCTGAACTGGTCCTTATAGCTAATGAACGCAAACAGCATGCCCACCGAAAAACGGTTATCCAGCACCGCCAGCGCCGCCATCCAGATCACAACCACGCGCTCGGCGCTGAACAGCAAGGTATTGGCCGTCTGATAGGATACCGAGAGCTTGGCGATACGCAGATCGGCATTGAACTGGTCCGCCAGCGCATTCATCCAGCCGGCGCGCCGTTCTTCGTTGTTGCCAAACAGCCGTATGCTCTGGATGCCGCGTACCGATTCCAGAAAGTGTGTCTGCTGTCTGGCGGCGTGAACAATCTGCTCGGCGCTCGCTTCGCGCAAGGCCCTGAAGATGGCCCAACGCAGCAAGACGTACAGGATTACCGCGATACAGGCCACCCCCGCCAGCATGGGGCTATATATCAACATCATGCCCAAGGTGGCAAGTACCAGCACGCCGTCGATCGTACCTTCGACGAATTGCGTGGTCAGGCTATGTTGCATGGTCTGGATCGAATTGAAGCGCGAGACGATATCCCCCGTATGCCGTTTCTCGAAATACGGCAACGGCAATTTCATCAAATGAGCGAAAGCATTACCAAGCCATTGCAGGTTCAAATTAGTGGCCAGCACCGTCGTTATCCAGGAACGCACAGCACCGATCGACGTCTGTACCAAGACCAGCAATAGAAATCCGCAGCCGAGAACGGTAATCAAATCCCGGTCGGCTGCCAACAAGGCTTCGTCGACCAGCCATTGCATGTAAAACGGCGCCACCAGCGCACAGACTTGCAAGGCAAGGCCAAGCAACAATAGTTGTAGCAAGCCGCGCTTGAAACCGACCACCCGGCCCATTAACGACAACAGCGAGAAAACTTGTTTTTCCTCGGTCTTCTTGAATTCGCCGCTCGGCGTCAACTCCAGCGCCACGCCGGTAAAGTGTTTGGCGACATCGGCCAAAGCAAGGCGTCGCTCACCGACGCCAGGATCATGGATCACCGCATGGTTGCCCGATACCGACTTCAACACCACAAAATGGTTCAAGTCCCAATGCAGGATGCACGGCAATTTCAGGTCAGGCAAATGCTCCATGTCCAGCTTCAGCGGCCGGGTATGCAAAGCCAGGCCTTGTGCCATGACCATCAACCCTTTCAACGTCACGCCTTTCAAAGACACCGAAAACCGCCGCCGCATGCTGGTGATGTCGATCTGGTGGCCCCAGTAACTGGCGACCATGCACAGGCACGCCAGGCCACATTCGGCCGCTTCCGTCTGCAGCAGAACAGGCAAGCGATTGACGCGCCAAAACGATAAATGGGCTAAAGCAGGAAAATTCATTCAAACGCAGAATTGAAGTAGTGTGAAGGAGAAAGAGCGCCGCTCCTTTCATCGAGGCGGCGTAGTGGCTTACAAACGCCCCGAAATACTGAACAGTGGCTCCAGCACCCATTCATACAAGCGCCGCTGCTCCAGCATGACACTGGCGTCGACCAGCATGCCCGACTTCAAAGGCAGCGTCGCGCCGTAGGCCTGTACCGTTTGTTTGTCCAACTTCAGGCGGATGCGGTACACGGGTTCGCTGGCAGTCGCGGAAGCGGCGCCCGGCAAGGCCAGTTCTTCAGGACGCAGCGAGGTGCTGGCCACTTCGCGTACTTGGGCCGCATACTGGCCGAATTTTTGGTAAGGGTAAGCTTGGTAGCGCAGCAGCACCGTCATACCAGGCTTGATGAAACCTGCGGAACGCGAAGGCGCATAGATTTCCGCTTCCAACTCCGCTCCGTCCGGCAACACCGACGCCAGCACGCTGTTGGCGGCCACAGTCTGGCCAACCTCGGTAGTGATCGCTGTCACCATGCCGTCCTGTACGGCGCGCACCAGGATTTCGCGGCGCGCCTCGTTTTCAGTCAGATCTTGCTCAAGCGCGGAAACATTACGCTGCAAACCTTCCGTCTCCCGCTGCGCTTGCACTTGCAAATCGCGTTTATCCGCTTCGGCGCTGGCCAGGTCGCGCTGGCTAGTTGATTTGATCCGTTGCAGCTCCGCCAGGCGTTGCTGCTGGTCCAACAGTTCGGCCTGTTTGTCTTGCAACTGGGCGGCAGAAATATAGTTCGTCGCGTTCAAGTCGCTGTACCGCTGATACGACTGCTCGGCCAGCGCGATACGACGTTGCTGCAAAACAATCTGATTATCCATGCGCGTGATTTCGCCCTGCACATCACTGGCACGTCGTTGCGCTGCCGCCATGCGCTGGCTCGACTGCAAGCTGGACTGCTTCAATTCAGTGTCGTAGCTGTCACGCCGGATTTTGAGCAAATTGGAAACGGTTTGCTGCGCCGCCCCGGCATTGGCACTGCTGCGTTCGCCTGACAGCACAAACAAGACATCGCCGGCGCGTACCGCCTGGCCTTCACGAACCCGTGCCTCGGTGATCATACCGTTCTGGCCAGACATGATGCGAATGACACCAGTAGTCGGCAACAGGACACCCTGTGACTGGGCTTTGCGGGTGGTGCTAAACAAAAGAAAGAAAGCGATGATGGCAATCGCGATGCCAAGAAACAGGGCCGTTAAAAAGACATGACTGACTGATCGCGCCAGGATGACGGTGCCGTATTGTTTGGTGCTGAAATATTCCACTGCTTGTTGACGAAACAAGGTGGATGCTGCTGGCGTATCATTTGAAGCAGATAGTTTAGGTTTATTTGGCAAAGTAATTTGCTTTCCAATAAGATATATGTCATTGAAATGAAAGAATTTTTCTTATATGTGAAATATTCGCAATGGATTTTCCTGAGAGAAATAATATGTATTCAAGATTTAACATATCTATCCTTTTCTGATGTTGCTTATGGTCAAAAATCTGCATGTTGGTCTCGATATTTATGAATGCCATGACTGCCATATGTAATTTTTCGCTTTGTCATGAAGAACGATCAACTGTTACAGGCGATTACCAGCAGTTATCCCTCGTAGGATTGGCTTTTGCAAAATGCTTTCATGTTGCAATTAGGAAACATGTACTTTATTTCCAATATGATGACTTATAATTTGAGCACGATCAGACCCAACCTCGACAGGAGTTCCATGTTTTCACGCAAATTTTCTTCTTGTACGCATCTGTTGCACTTGTTCACCGCTGCTGTAGTGATGAGCGGTTTCGTTGCCAGCGCACCGGCGCTGGCGCAAGACACGCCGGTCAAATTGCCGAATGTGGTGATCCTGGCCACCGGCGGCACCATCGCCGGCAGCGGCGCCGACAGCACCACCACGGTTGGCTACACCTCGGCCACGGTCGGCGTCGAGCGCCTGATCGCCGCGGTGCCGGAATTGAAGAAGGTCGCCCATGTCAAAGGCGAGCAAGTGTTCCAGATCGCCAGCGAAAGCATGACCAATGAACACTGGCTGACCTTGGCCAAGCGCATCAATGTGTTGCTGGCTTCGCCTGACGTCGATGGCGTGGTGGTCACCCACGGTACCGACACGATCGAAGAAACCGCGTATTTCCTGGACTTGACCGTGAAAAGCAACAAGCCGGTGGTGGTGGTCGGCGCGATGCGCCCATCGACCGCGATTTCAGCCGATGGCCCAATCAATCTGTATAACGCGGTCTTGCTGGCTGGCAGCAAGGAAGCCGTCGGCAAGGGCGTGCTGGTGGCGTTGAACGACCAGATCAACGCCGCCCGCGAAGTGACCAAGACCAATACCTCGACCACCGACACCTTCAAGTCGACCGAATTGGGCATGCTTGGTTATATCCAGGGCAGCAAGCCATTTTTCTATCGCCAGTCGACCCGCAAGCATACTGCCGACAGCGAATTCGATATCAGCAAACTGGATGTCCTCCCGCAAGTCGATATCGTTTATGGTTATGCGAATATGAACCGGGTCGCGCTGGACGCCTTGATCGCCGCGGGCGCCAAGGGCATCATCCACGCCGGCGTCGGCGACGGCAGCGTGGCCGGGCAAATGAAGGCCGCGCTGGTCGAGGCGCGCGGCAAGGGCGTGCAGATCGTGCGCGCCAGCCGCGTCGGCCAGGGCATCGTGGCGCGCAATGGCGAAGCCAACGATGACGAAATGGATAGCGTGGTGTCGGATACGCTGAATCCGCAAAAAGCCCGTATCTTGCTGATGCTGGCCTTGACCAAGACCAATAGCACACAAGAAATCCAGCGTATTTTTTACACCTATTGACAGCTTGCAAGCCATTGATTCGATGGTGAAATTGTAATGCTTCGCGCCCGCCGGATTGCATGCGGCGGGCGGTATCTCCTCTTCCTGTTTTTATTTCTTCCGGAGTCTTTTCCGCAGCGCCGCTTGATCTGGCCGATTTACGCTGCCCGGCTTTGCTGCCATACTTCGTCCTTGAATATAATTCCAGCCGCGTACAGCCGCAGCTTTCTGGCGATGCCCATTCTTTCCGAAATCACCCTGTATCCGATCAAATCCTGCGCCGGCATCAGCTTGCGGCAAGCGGTACTGACCCGTAGCGGCCTGATGAGCGAGCAAGTGTATGACCGCGAGTGGATGGTGGTCGATGTCGATGGCCAATTCCTGACCCAGCGCGAATATCCGCGCATGGCGCTGATCGTGCCGCGCCTGAAGGCGAGCACGCTGGAATTGCGCGCGCCCGGCATGCTGCGCCTGGAAATCGAACTGGGCTTGCCCGATCCGGTGCTGGCGCCGACGCTGGAGGTGCAGGTATGGGATGACCGTTTCAAGGCCTACGATTGCGACGACGTCACCGCCACCTGGTTTTCCAGGGCGATCGGCGTGCCGTGCCGGCTGGTGCGTTTCCATCCCGACGTATTGCGCCCGGTCAGCGGCAAATGGACTAATGGCGTGGCGGCATCGGCGATGTTCGCCGATGGCTATCCGGTATTGCTGGCCGGCGCCGAATCGCTGGAGGATGTCAATCACAAGCTGCTGGCGGCGGGACGCGCGGCGCTGCCGATGAACCGTTTCCGGCCTAACCTGGTGTTGTCCGGCACCCCGGCTTTTGAAGAGGATTACACCGACTTCTTCCAAATAGGCAATACTGTGCTGAAACCGGTGAAGCCGTGTTCGCGTTGCCCGATGCCGTCGGTCGATCAAGCCACCGGCGTGCCGGGGCCGGATCCGCTGGAAATCATGCAAAGCTACCGGACCAAGGACGTGCTGGATGGGGCGGTTTGTTTCGGCATGAATTGCATCGTCACCGAAGGAGACGACGAATTGATTCAGGTTGGCCAGGAAGTCGGCGCGGAATTGGCATTTTAACGGCTGTTTAAGCGATTGCCGCAATTTGGGGTTGCATTACGGTAGGGTTGGCGTAAGGTTGTACCTGCCGATGGCTGCGCGGTGTGCGGTCAGGCGCGGTACTACAGGGTAGTGTTCTATATGGGTTTTATATGACGCAAAATGTGACGTCGAATATGACGCCGCCGGCCGACCTGGTCGCCGAGAATCAAGCCTTGCGCGCACGCATGGCGTTTTTGCTGGAACAGGCTGAACGCAATCACGACATCATGTGCCGGCACCAGTCGTTCGACCTGGAAATCGTCAGCGCATCCACGTTCCCCGAGTTGATCGGCACCATCTTCCGTACCTTGCCGGTGATTTCGGAACTCGATGGCGTGACCCTCAGCCTGCTCGACGAGGAAGACGATATCTTGCTGGTGATGGAAAAGCTGGGCGTCGATTTTGCCGCGTTTCCCAGCCTGATGTTTGTCCACAACGAAGCCGGGCTGCACTTCGCGCGCGGGCCGGACGCGTCGCCGCAGCCGCTGCTGGGGCCGTTCCATGCGCACCGCCATGCGCACCTGTTCCCCGGGGCGGCCTGGAATTGCGCAGCGTGGCGCTGGTGCCCTTGCTGCGCAACAAGCGCCTGATCGGCAGCCTGAACCTGGCCAGCGCCGATGTGTCGCGCTTCACGCCCAGCCTGGGCACCGATTTCATCAAGCACATGGCGTCGATCATCGCGATTTGCCTGGAAAACGTGATCAGTAATGAAATGCTGAAATACATAGGCTTGACCGATTCGCTGACCGGCGTCTACAACCGGCGCTATATCGACCGCCGCCTGCTGGAAGAAATCGCCCGCGCGCGGCGCCAGAGTTATTGCATCTCATGCATGTACATCGATATCGACCATTTCAAGCGCGTCAACGACAGCGCCGGCCACCAGGGCGGCGATGAAGTGCTGCGCGAAGTGGCGGCGCGGATACGCCATGAGTTGCGCCGCTCCGACGCGCTGGGCCGCTTTGGCGGCGAGGAATTCGTCGTGCTGCTGATCGATGCCGACCTCGACAGTGCGGTGTATGTCGCCGAGCGCATCCGCGCCAGCATCGCCGATGTGCCCTTCGATTTATTGAGCGGCGTGAAGATCGATGTCAGCACGTCGATCGGCGTCGCCAGCCTGGATGGCGCGCTGGACGACAGCCCGATCGAGGAGGCGGCGCGGCAACTGGTGGCGCAAGCCGATAATGCCTTGTATCAAGCCAAGGACCAGGGCCGCAACCAGGTCGTCAGTTTCCGATAGCGCGGCGGGGCTCAGGGTTTACGCCCGCCGTCCCAGCTCCGGGTTCACGCTTTCAATAACCGGTTTTCGGCCCGCGTCACCGCATCCGCCGCGCCGCGCAAGACCACCACGTCGCCGGTTTCGAAGATGGTGTCCGGCGTCACGTTGAGACGGCCGCGGCCGCGCCGTATCGTCGTCACTTCAGCGCCGCAGCCGGCCACGTCGATGGCGCTGAGCGGCAAGCCTATGCATTTTGCCGTGTCGGCCAGGGTGACCGAATGCAGGCGCATCAGGTCGGCGTCGTCGCCGGCGTCGCTGACGCCGTGGAAATAACCGCGCAGCGACGCATAGCGTTCCTCGCGCGCCGCCTGCACCCGGTGCACCACGCGCCGCAACGGCACGCCCAGCATCACCAGCGCATGCGAAGCGAGCATCAGGCTGCCTTCCATCAATTCCGGCACCACTTCGGCGGCGCCGGCGTTTTTCAGCAAGTCGAGGTCGGTGTCGTCGTGGCTGCGCACGATGACCGGCAAGGTCGGCGCCAGTTCATGCACCAGGTGCAGTACGCGCAGCGCCGACGGCGTGCTGGTATAGGTGATGACGAGGGCGCTGGCGCGGTAAATACCGGCCGCGACCAGGCTTTCGCGCCGCGCCGCGTCGCCATACGACACATTGGCGCCGGCCAGATGGGCTTCCTGCACCCGTTCCGGGTCCAGGTCGAGCGCGTGGTATTCGATTTTTTCCTCGCCCAGCAGGGTCGCCAGGCTTTGCCCGCTGCGGCCGAAGCCGGCGATGATCACGTGTTTCTGTGCCGCCATGGTACGGGTGGCGATCCTGGTCAGCGCCAGCGATTGCATCATCCAGTCGTTGCGCGAGAATTTGAGCACCAGCTGGTCCGACTGTGCAATGATGAACGGCGCCACCAGCATCGACAGCACCATCGCCGCCAGCACCACCTGGACCACGAAGGAATCCATCAAGTCGACCCCGCCGGCCAGGTTCAGCAGCACGAAGCCGAATTCGCCGGCTTGCGCCAGCGCCAGGCCGGTGCGCAGCGAAATCCCGACCGACGAGCCGAACAGCCGCGCCAGGCCGGCGATCAGCGCGAATTTGAGCACCACCGGCACGCATAGCAGCAGCAATACCAGCCACCAGTTGTCGAGCACCACGCGGATGTTGAGCAACATGCCGACCGTGATGAAGAACAGGCCGAGCAATACGTCGCGGAACGGTTTGATGTCTTCTTCCACCTGGTGCTTGAATTCGGTTTCCGAAATCAGCATGCCGGCGACAAAGGCGCCGAGCGCCAGCGACAGTCCGGCGCGCTCGGTGATCCAGGCCGCGCCGAGCGTGATCAGCAGCAGGTTCAGCATGAACAGTTCTTGCGAACGGCGCTTGACGACGATGGTGAACCAGCCGCGCACCAGCTTCTGGCCGATGAACAGCAGCAACAGCAGCACGATCACCGCCTTGCCGCTGGCCCAGGCCAGGGTTTCCAGCAAATCGTGGGGATTTTTCGCCAGCGACGGGATCAGGATCAGCAGCGGCACCACGGCCAAGTCCTGGAACAGCAGGATGCCGATGATCTTGCGGCCGTGCTCGCTTTCCAGTTCCAGCCGTTCTGTCAGCATTTTTGACACGATGGCGGTGGATGACATCGCCAGCGCGCCGCCGAGGGCGAACGACGCTTGCCAGCCGAGATGGATATAATTCGACAGCGGGCCGGCGATCATCCAGCCGAACAGCATGGTCGAGGCGATGGTGCCGACCACTTGCGCCATGCCGAGGCCGAACACGATGCGCCGCATCGCCATCAGCTTGGGCAGGGAAAATTCCAGGCCGATGGAAAACATCAGGAACACCACGCCGAATTCCGCCAGCGTGTGGCTGGCTTCATTCTCGGCTGCCAGACCCAGCGCATGCGGGCCGATAATGATGCCGACGGCCAGGTAGCCCAGCATCGGCGGCAAGTGCATCATCCGGAACGCGACCACGCCCAGTACGGCACTGCCTAGTAACAGAAGGGTCAGTTCTAGGGATGAAAACATGGTATCGATCAGGAGGGTGGATGGAATTCGTTGTTTGTTGTGACTGGCAAGTTTTTTGCTTTCCTAATTCGTTTATACTTTGGGCATGAGTGTAACCCATGAAAAAACAATGCTGAAAGCTTTTGATTCAATTGACGCAACAACCGTCGCCCAGCGTGCGCTGGCGCTGGCGCGCAGCACCTTGCAAATCGAGGCGGACGCCATCGTCGCGCTGCATGCGCGGCTGGAAACGGACGACAGCGTCGGCAAGGCGGTGGCGCTGTTGTTAAATTGCAAAGGCAGGGTGGTGGTGTCGGGCATCGGCAAGTCCGGCCACATCGCGCGCAAGATCGCCGCGACGTTCGCGTCGACCGGCACGCCGGCGATGTTCGTGCATCCGGCCGAAGCCGCGCATGGCGACCTGGGCATGGTGACGGCCGACGACGCCTTCATCGCGATTTCGTATTCCGGCGAAAGCGCCGAGCTGATGGCTATCTTGCCGGTCGTGAAACGCATGGGCGGCAGCCTGATCTCGATGACCGGCAATCCCGAGTCGAGCCTGGCGCGGCTGGCCGATGTGCACCTGGATGTATCGGTGGCCAAGGAAGCTTGTCCGCTGAACCTGGCGCCGACCGCCAGCACCACCGCCACGCTGGCGCTGGGCGACGCGCTGGCGGTGGCGCTGCTCGATTTGCGCGGCTTCAAGGAAGAAGATTTTGCCCGTTCCCATCCGGGCGGCGCGCTGGGCCGCCGTTTGCTGACCCATGTACGCGACGTGATGCGCAGCGGCGACGCGGTGCCGGCCGTGTCCGAAGACGTCAAGCTGACCGATGCCTTGCTGGAAATTACCCAGAAAGGCATGGGCATGACGGCGATTATCGACGCCGAAGGCCGTCCGCTGGGCGTGTTCACCGATGGCGACTTGCGCCGCATGATCGAAAAAGTCCAGGATTTCACGCAAGTGGCGATCCGCGACGTGATGCACCTCAACCCGCGCAGCATCGGCCCGGACCGGCTGGCGGTCGACGCGGTGGCGGTGATGGAGCAATACCGCATCAACCAGATGCTGGTGGTCGACGCCGGCGGCAAGCTGGTCGGCGCACTGCATATCCACGATTTGACACGCGCGAAGGTGATTTGATGGACAGCATAGCCGACAATCTGGCCCGCGCGGCCAAGGTCAAACTGATGATTTTCGATGTCGACGGCGTATTGACCGACGGCAGCCTGCATTTCGGCCCGGATGGCGAAATGATGAAAACCTTTAATGTCTATGATGGCCTGGGCATCAAGCTGTTGCAGGAGTCCGGCGTGCAGACGGCCATCATCAGCGCGCGCCGCTCGCCGGTGACGGCGCGCCGCGCGGCCGACCTGGGCATTACGCATGTGCACCAGGGCGGTCACGACAAGCTGACGCCGTTCTACGATCTGCTGAAGCTGACCGGCCTGACCGAGCAGGATTGCGGCTACATCGGCGACGACGTGATCGACGTGCCGATCCTGAGCCGGGTCGGCTTCGCCGTCAGCGTGCCGGGCGGGCGGCCCGACGTGCACAGCCGGGTGCATCATATTACCCAGGCTGGCGGCGGCAACGGCGCGGTGCGCGAGATTTGCGAATTCCTGCTGCGCGCGCAAGGCAATTACGATAGCGTCATGGCGCCATTCCTGGCCTAGCGCGGCGCCAGGAGTCATTATATAAATGAAACTTTTTATGGCAAGCATACACTATGCGTAAGCCCCACGGCTCACATCGCTGGCGCATCACTTTTATCCTGCTGGGCGGACTTTTCTTCGCCCTGGGCAGCTTTTGGCTGCTGCAAGTAATAAATGGCAATGGCCTTAATTTTCAAGCGGGAAAGCCGAGCAACGAGCCCGATTATGTGGTCACCAATTTCAGCCTGGTGCGCATGACGCCGGCCGGCCAGCCCAGCTACATCGTGTCCGGCACCAGGCTGACCCATTATCCGCTGGACGACGCGTCGGAAATCGATAAACCGTTCGTGCGCAAGCTGAGCGACAGCCAGCAGCCGCCGCTCGACACCCATGCCGAACGGGCCCGTATCGACCAGGGCAATAGCAGGGTGCAATTGTTTGAAAATGTGCTGATCCAGCGCGACGCCAGCCCGACCGCCAAGAACCTGACCTTGAAAACCCAGCAACTGACGGTATTTCCAGATACCGACAAGATGGAAACCGCCTTGCCGGTCGACATGGTGTTGGGGACGTCGCACTTGACCGGGGTCGGCATGAAGGCCGATAACGCGGCCAGCCAGGTTGAAATCCTGCACCAATTGAAGATCGACTATCCGCCCGTCAGGCGTTGATGTTGAAACGATAATAAGAAGATATTAATGAGTCAGGCGCAAGATGGACAGCCTGACCATCACCGAAAGCATATGATGAAAAAATTAGTTTTGATCACCTTTTTGTCGCTGGCCGTCGTCGGTCTGGCGCGTGCCGAAAAGGCCGATTCCGAAAAACCGGCGACCATCACCGCCGAACATGGTTCGACGGATGAAGTCAAGCAAACCCGCACCCTGACCGGCAACGTGGTGCTGGTCAAGGGGACGCTGACGATGAAGGCCGGCCGGGCGCTGCTGACCGAAGATCCGCAGGGTTATCAATTCGTGACTTTCTGGGCCGATCCGGGCAAGCTGGCGACTTTCCGCCAGAAGCGCGATGGCGAAGGCGATCTGTGGGTCGAGGGCGAGGCGGAACGGGTCGAATACGACAGCAAGACCGAGATCGTCAAACTGTTTTCCAAGGCCAAGATGACGCGCCTGGAAGGCGTCAAGCCGACCGAGACCGCCAGCGGCGCTTTCATTTCTTATGACAGCCGCAATGAATTGTTCAAGCTGGAAAACACCCCGACCGGCGAAAGCAAGGCCGGCGGCGACCGCGTGATCATGGTGATCCAGCCGAAG
The DNA here is from genome assembly GCF_000723165.1 of Janthinobacterium agaricidamnosum NBRC 102515 = DSM 9628. Classification (NCBI taxonomy): domain Bacteria; kingdom Pseudomonadati; phylum Pseudomonadota; class Betaproteobacteria; order Burkholderiales; family Oxalobacteraceae; genus Janthinobacterium; species Janthinobacterium agaricidamnosum. The sequence goes on along the minus strand of NZ_HG322949.1, from coordinate 5,235,551 downwards.
AATAAACCCGCCGCCCCGGCTACCCCAGGCGCCCCGACCAACCCGGCCGCGACAGGAAAGAAATAATGGAAGCGAAAAGCTGTGGCAGCACCCTGATCGTGCGTGGCTTGCAAAAAAGCTATGGCAAGCGTCAGGTGGTGCATGATGTATCGCTGCAAGTCGAATGCGGCGAAGTGGTCGGTTTGCTGGGCCCGAACGGCGCCGGCAAGACCACGTCGTTTTATATGATCGTCGGCCTGGTGCCGTCGGACGCCGGCACCATCGACATCAGCGGCGTCGATATTTCCAGCCTGCCGATCCACCGCCGGGCCCAGCTCGGCCTGTCGTACCTGCCGCAGGAAGCGTCGGTATTCCGCAAATTGACGGTGGAAGACAATATCCGCGCGGTGCTGGAAATCCAGACCGTCGATGGCCGTGCGTTGAAAAAGGCGGAAATCGAAGAGCGCCTGGATACCTTGCTGGCCGACCTGCAAATTGAAAAACTGCGCGAAAACCAGGCCTTGTCGCTGTCCGGCGGCGAACGGCGGCGGGTCGAAATCGCCCGCGCACTGGCCACCAATCCGCGCTTCGTGCTGCTCGACGAACCGTTCGCCGGCGTCGATCCGATCGCCGTGATTGAAATCCAGCGCATTGTGCGTTTCCTCAAGGAACGTAGCATCGGCGTGCTGATCACCGACCACAACGTGCGCGAAACGCTGGGCATTTGCGACCGCGCCTACATCATCAACCAGGGTTCGGTACTGGCGTCCGGCCGCCCTGACGATATCATCGCGGATGAGTCGGTGCGCCGGGTGTATCTGGGTGAACATTTCCGAATGTAAATCCGATGAAACAATCTTTGCAACTGCGCACTTCGCAACATCTGGCGCTGACGCCGCAATTGCAGCAATCGATACGGCTGCTGCAATTGTCTACCCTGGAATTGCACCAGGAACTGGAACAGTTGCTGACCGACAATCCCTTGCTGGAGCGCCTGGACGATCCGCTCGACCATTCGCTGCGGCTGCTGTCCGATGGTGCGCTGAGCCCGCTTAGCGCACCGTCTGAAGGGCCGCCGCAGCCGCCAGGCCAGGATGGCGCCGGGCCGGATGCGCCGGGCGCGGCCGAGGCCGAGCATTTCGAAGGCGAGGGCGCCAGCGAGACCAGCACCGCGGCCGACAATACCGACAGCGACTGGAGCGAAGCGGGACGCAGCAAGGCGCCTGACGACGAGGATGCCCGGCCGCAGCTGGAAGCGAGCCACTGCACGCTGCGCGAACACTTGATGGAGCAGGTGCGCGTGACCGTGCTGGAATTGCGCGACCGCGCGCTGGTCGAGCTGATCATCGACGCGCTCGACGACAACGGCTACCTGGAAGAGCCGCTGGAAGAAATCCTGGCGCGCCTGCCGGCCGAACTGGAAATCGATCCCGACGAATTGCATATCGCGCTGTCGCTGCTGCAAAGCTTCGACCCGCCGGGCGTCGGCGCGCGCAATGCGTCGGAATGCCTGGCGCTGCAAATCAAGCGCCTGCCGCACATCGCGCTGGTGACGCGGCGCATGGCCTTGCAGATCGTCGAACAGCACCTGACCTGGTTTGCGCAGCGCGACTTCAACAAGCTCAAGAAAGCCCTGGCTTGCGACGACGAAGACTTGCGCGAAGCGCAGGCGGTGATTCGCCAATGCAATCCGCACCCGGGCGCCGTGTTCGCGTCGGACGTGTCCGATTACGTGGTGCCGGACGTGGTCGTCAAGCGCTCGCGCAATGGCTGGCAAGTCAGCCTGAACCACGACGTGATGCCGCGTTTGCGGGTCAACGCGATGTACGCCAACCTGCTGAAACAGGGCAAGGGCGAGGGCGCGATGGGCGCGCAATTGCAGGAAGCCAAGTGGCTGATCAAGAATATGCGCCAGCGTTTCGACACCATTTTGCGGGTCGCGCAAGCGATAGTAGAACGACAAAAGAATTTTTTCTCGCATGGAGCGGTTGCCATGCGGCCCCTTGTGCTTCGTGAAATAGCTGATACACTGGGACTACACGAGAGCACGATCTCTCGGGTAACAACCCAGAAATACATGCTGACCCCGCACGGCATGTTTGAGTTGAAATATTTCTTTGGTAGCCACGTCGCCACCGAAGCGGGCGGCGAAGCGTCGTCGACGGCGATACGGGCACTGATAGTGCAATTGACAGGAGCTGAAGACCCTAAAAATCCTTTATCCGACAGTAAGATTGCCGACATGCTGGGGGAACAAGGCATGGTGATTGCGCGACGCACTGTTGCCAAATACCGGGAAGCGCTGAAAATTCCGCCAGTTAGCCTGCGCAAATCTTTATAGCACGTCTTTGTAGTTTTATTTCGGTTCCTCTGCAGGCCGGAAACGATGGCAATGCACGAACCCGATATCATCTTTAGGAGTGTGTATGAATCTCACCATCAGCGGACATCATCTTGAAGTGACACCAGCCATTCGTGAATACGTACAAGCGAAGCTGGAGCGCGTGAAACGCCATTTTGATCAAGTGATTGATATTGCCGTGATCTTGACCGTCGACAACCTCAAAGAAAAAACCAAACGCCAAAAAGCAGAAATCAACCTGCGCATGAGCGGCAAGACCGTGTACGTCGAAAGCCTGTCGCAAGACCTGTATGCCGCGATCGATACCCTGATCGACAAGCTCGACCGGCAAGTGATGAAATACAAAACCAAGTTGCAAGGACATGGCCACGAAGCCATCAAACACCTGCCCGACTCCTATGAGGCCGCCGCTGTTTAAGCTGGCATCCCGCTTCGATCAACTAAGGGCGCAGACTGCGCCCTTTTTTGCGCCTGCTGTAAAACATCAGGGCTGTTCGCGGTGCCTTAACACCACCCGTTCATTGTCGCCGAAATACTGCGCCAGCCGTTCCGCCATGTAGACCGAACGATGCTGGCCGCCGGTGCAGCCGAGCGCCACGGTCAGGTAGCTGCGGTTGTCGGTTTTAAAGGACGGCAGCCATTTTTCGATGAAGGCGCGTATGTCGGCCAGCAATTCGACCGCGCTCGGCTGGGCGTCGAGGAAGGCGATCACCGGCGCGTCGCGTCCGGTCAGCGGGCGCAACGTCAGGTCGTAATACGGATTCGGCAGCGCGCGCACGTCGAACACGAAGTCGGCGTCCAGCGGCACGCCCAGCTTGAAGGCGAACGATTCGAAAAACAGCGTCAGCGGCGCGCGCTCGATGGCGATGATGTCCTTGACCCAGGCGCGCAATTTATTGGCGCTCAAGTCCGATGTATCGATCACGTGACCCAGTTGCTCGATCGCCGCCAGCCGTTCGCGTTCTTCCGAAATGCATTCGATCAGCGTGCGCCGCGACGCCGGATTCTGGCCCGGCCGCAATTCGTGCGACAGCGGATGGCTGCGCCGGGTTTCTGAAAAGCGCGCCACCAGCGAGTGGGTGGTGGCGGTCAAAAACATCACCTTGACGTCGTGGCCGCCCTGTTTCAGGCGGGCCACATCGTGCGGCAAACTGGCCAGCGATTCGGCGCTGCGCGCGTCGACCGCAACCGCCATCGATTGCGTGCCTTCGGCCAGCAAGGTATTAACCAGGCTGGGCAGCAGGGCCGGCGGGAGGTTGTCGACGCAGTAATAGCCGGCATCTTCGAGCACATTGAGTGCGACTGATTTGCCGGAGCCGGAAATGCCGGTGATAAGGACGATATGCATGGAGACAGATCATACAATATCTGCCGCCGCGCTGCTTCGCAAGCCAGTGAATTTACACGTCGTTACAAAGCTGCCTGCTCAATCGCCGCTCATCGCCAGCCGTTGCCGTTCCATGAATTCCTGCAGCGTATCGATGCCGCGCAATTGCAGGATGGTGTTGCGTACCGCAGCTTCCAGCAGCACCGCGATGTTGCGGCCGGCCGCCACCGGGATCACCACCTTGCGGATCGGCAAGCCCAGCACGTCTTCGGTCGGGAACAGGAACGGCAGCCGTTCGACTTCCTCTTCCAGCGCGCTGCGGCGCACCAGGTGGACGATCAGTTTCAGCCGCATTTTACGGCGCACCGCCGTTTCGCCGAAGATCGCCTTGATGTCGAGCAAGCCCAGGCCGCGTACTTCGAGCAGGTTTTGCAGCAATGGCGGGCAACGGCCTTCGATCATGTTCGGCGCGATGCGCGAGAATTCGACCGCGTCGTCGGCCACCAGGCCATGGCTGCGCGAAATCAATTCCAGGCCCAGCTCGCTCTTGCCGAGGCCGGAATCGCCGGTGATCAGTACGCCGACGCCGAGCACGTCCATGAACACGCCATGCATGATGATGCGTTGCGCCAGTTTTTTCGACAGGTAGACGCGCAGGAAGTCGATCACCTGGGCGGCCGGCAGCGGCGTCGAAAACAGCGGAATATTCTTTTCGTCGCAAATGGCGAGGATATCGGGCGGCGTTTCCAGGCCTTGGGCAATGATCAGCGCCGGCGGGCCGCCCGCGATCAGTTCGCCGATCACATGGCTGCGCGAATTGGTCTTGAGACGCTGGTAATAATTGATTTCCTGATGGCCGAACACCTGGATGCGGCCCGGATGGATCAGGTTCAAATGGCCGACCTGGTCGGCGGCCGACGCGACGTCGCCCGAAATGAGCCGTTCGCCGCCCGGGAAGCCGGCAAACCAGCCCAGTTGCAAACTTTCACGATTGTCGTCGTACAGGCGTTGTATCGTCAGCGGAGTTTGCAGCATGGGCAGTCTTCAGTCAGGGAGTGATGGTCCCTGTAGTTTAACCCGCCGTTTGCAAGCTGGGTTGCCAATTGACGATGCGCGAATGTACGGATTTCGGTTCCGGATCGGTCGCCAGGGCGGTACGGAAGGCGTCATCGGAAAACATTTCAGCAATTTCCGACAAAATTTCCAGATGTTGCTGCGTTACATGATCAGGTATCAGCAGGAAAAACAACAGATTGACCGGTTTGCCGTCCGGCGATTCGAAGGGGATCGGTTCAGCCAGGCGCACGAACGCGCCCAGCGGCGCTTTCAAGGTCTTGGTGCCCTTGATGCGCCCGTGCGGCACGGCGACGCCATGGCCGAGTCCGGTCGAGCCCAGGCGTTCGCGGGCAAACAGATTGTCCGAGACGGTGGAGCGGGCGATACCGTAGTTGTTTTCGAAGATCAGGCCGGCTTGCTCGAAGGCGCGTTTCTTGCTGGAGACTTCCAGGTCGAGCAGGACGTTTTCGAGAGATAATATTTTGCTAAGATTAGTCATGACACTCAATGAAATGGTGCAATGCACAAAGAGGGCTTGCGAGGCGAATTATAGGCTTGTTACGATGCCGTGTAATCTGAATTCTCAACAGTATACGCTTGCTTGCGACGTGCTGGCAGTCATGCTGGCTACGGAATCCATTTTAACAAAAATATAACTTGCTGGCGAAATCGCTATTTCCACGTTGAAATTTCGACAGCAACCAGCTTTTCCGCCGTCGCAAGCTGTATTTTCCGATTTTTCAGCGCTTTTCTTGCCAGCATGTTACTGCCGGGTTCGTTGTTTATAACTCACGGAAAACCCGGCCAGCCACCATGGCGGCCGCTTATTGGCGCGCGCAACGCAGATTCGATGGCGGCGCCGAGGTGCTGAAGTTACTGCGCCATGGATTGATATCGAGTCCGCCGCGGCGTGTATAACGGGCGTACACGGCCAGCTTTTGCGGTTGGCACTGACGCAGGATATCGACAAAAATCCGTTCCACGCATTGTTCATGGAATTCATTGTGTTCGCGGAAACCGATCAGGTAGCGCAATAAACTTTCCTGGTCGATTTGCGGACCGGCATACTCGATCTGCACGCTGCCCCAGTCCGGCTGACCGGTCACCAGGCAATTCGATTTCAGCAAATGCGACACCAGCTTTTCTTGCACCGGTGCGTCGTCCAGCGCCGCTTTTAATAGTTGCGGCGACGGTCTGTACTGGTTCACTTCGATATCGAGCCGGTCCAGCAGCACGCCGTCCAGCTCGCCCATCTCCAGCTTGGCGAAATCTTCTTGCAGGGTCAGCTGGATTTGCACCGCCGCGCCAAAGCCTTTCGACAAATCTTGCTGCAGCAACGCCAATAAGGCGTCCGGGCTGGCCAGGCGGGTCTGGTTGAATGAGTTCAGGTACAGCTTGAACGATTTCGATTCGATGATATTCGGCGAGTCGGCCGGCGCGCTGATCCTGGCGATCGCCACTTGCGGTTTGCCGCGCAAGTTCAGCCACGATAATTCGTAGGCGTTCCAGATATCCAGGCCGAAAAACGGCAGCGTGCCATGCAAGGCCAATTCATCGCGTTTGCCCTGGCGTGGAATCGGAAACAGCAGTTCCGGCGCGTAATCGCTGCGGTAGGCGGCGTTTTTGCCCAGTGGGGAGAGGTCGGCGGTGTTGGTCATGATATCGGCTAGGAATTCGGTCAAGGCCGCATGGTAGCCCAACTGAGGTCTTCATGCAGGAGTTCGGCCGCAGCTCCACGGAGGGCGATGCGGCCGCGGCGGTTTAACCGAGGAACAGTTTATACACCGGATTATTGCTTTCGTCCCAGTAACGATAGCCCAGCGTCGCGAGGAACTGGCCGAATTCCGCCATTTCATCTTGCGGCACCTGCAAGCCGATCAGGATGCGGCCGACGTCGCCGCCCTGGCTGCGGTAATGGCACAGGGAAATATTCCAGTTCGGCGCCATGCTGTCGAGGAAACGCATCAGTGCGCCTGGACGCTCCGGGAATTCAAAGCGGTACAGCAACTCGTCGTGCGCCAGTGAACTCTTGCCGCCGACCAGGTGCCGCAAGTGGGCCTTGGCCAGTTCGTCATGGGTCAGGTCCAGCGTCTTGTAGTCATGTTCTTCGAACGACTTGGCCAGCACGCTCGATTCGTGGCGGTTGGCGATCTGGATGCCGACAAACACATGCGCCGCCTCGGCGTCGCTGATGCGGTAATTGAATTCGGTGACGTTGCGCGCGCCGACCAGTGCGCAAAAACGCTTGAAGCTGCCGCGCTGTTCGCGCATCGTGACGGCGAACACGGCTTCGCGCGCCTCGCCCAGTTCGGCGCGCTCGGCGACAAAGCGCAGGCGGTCGAAATTCATGTTCGCGCCGCAGGCGATGGTGATCAGCGTTTCATTCCTGACCGGGTGCCTGGTGAAGCTGGCCCGTTCGATATATGCCTTGGCGCCGGCCACCGCCAGCGCGCCGGCCGGTTCCAGGATGCTGCGGGTATCGGTGAACACGTCCTTGATCGCGGCGCAGATGGCGTCGGTATCGACGATGATGATGTCATCGACATATTGCTGGGCCAGGCGGAAGGTTTCTTCGCCGACCAGGCGCACCGCGGTGCCGTCCGAAAACAGGCCGACATCCGGCAGCGTGACGCGTTCGCCGGCGCGCAGGCTGCGCGCCATCGCATCCGAATCGACGGTTTGCACGCCGATGATCTTGATGTCCGGGCGGATCTGTTTGACATAGGCCGCCACGCCGGCGATCAAGCCGCCGCCGCCGATGGCGATGAAGATCGCATGGATCGGGCCGGCGTGCTGGCGCAGGATTTCCATGCCGACCGTGCCTTGCCCGGCGATCACGTCGGGATCGTCGAACGGGTGCACGAAGGTCAGCTTCTGTTCTTTTTCCAGCGTCAGCGCATGGTTGTAGGCGTCGGTGTAGGAGTCGCCGAACAGCACGATTTCGACATCGGCGCCGCCGCGCGCGCGCACCGCTTCGATTTTCAATGGCGGGGTGGTGGTCGGCATCACGACCAGCGCGCGGCAGCCGAGTTTCGCCGCCGATAGTGCCACGCCTTGCGCGTGGTTGCCGGCCGACGCGCAAATCACGCCGCGCTTCAATTGCGCCTCGCTCAAATGGGCCATCTTGTTGTATGCACCGCGCACCTTGAAGCTGAACACGCTTTGCATGTCTTCGCGCTTGAAGTAAATCTGGTTGTCGACGCGCTGCGACAGCGTCGGCGCGAATTCCAGCGGTGTTTCGGAGGCGACGTCATAGACGCGGGCGGTCAGGATTTTCTTGAGGTAATCGATAGTCATAGTCTGCAAACAAAGTGGTGCTGGGCCAGCAAGTACTGGAACTTGTAGTGGAACGGATTCATTGCTTGATTCATTACTTCATCGATGCAAGATGGCGCGCCCGGTCCCGCGGATGGCTGGAGGCGGCAAACCAGTCGCCGCCGGCCTGTGAGCCGGGCGTCAATGTTGCATTGCTTGTACTGTGCGCATGTTGCACTTCATTATAATGGACTACTTTAGCCTATCTCAAAGAGTTCGATGATCGAATCTGCAATTGCCTGGCTGCTGCATCTGATCGCGGCGCCGGAAGTGGGGCTGACCTCGGTCTTCATCATCAGTTTCATTTCCGCCACCTTGTTGCCTTTGGGCTCGGAGCCCGCGGTCTTCGCCGTGATCAAGGCCAATCCCTCGCTGTACTGGGCCGTGATCGCGGTGGCCACGGTCGGCAATACGCTGGGCGGCGCCGTCGATTACTGGATGGGCTACCGCGCCAAGCAGGCGTTTGCCAGGGAGCGCGAGACGCGCTGGTTCCGCTGGCTGGCGCGCTACGGCCCGAAAACCATGCTGCTGGCCTGGCTGCCCGGCATCGGCGATCCGCTATGCACGCTGGCCGGCTGGCTCAAGCTGCCGTTCTGGCCCAGCGTCGTCTACATGGCTGTCGGCAAACTGGTGCGCTATCTGACGATGACCACCTTGCTGCTGTATGTTCCTGACGGCGCATGGCAACGCATCGGCGATTGGCTGGCTTGAAACAGATAAAGTTGATTATTTTGCAAAGTTTTATTGTCTTGGCAGATTTTTATTAAAATGACCGCCCCCGGCATTTAAAATTTGCATAAAATGACTTTTTCCCATACGAGTCATGGCTATGTCGGCCTGCTTTTATCCTTCGGCCCTATAAGGCTGTTACGGCATGGTGCGGCGCAATAAGCTAGAATGGGTTCTCTTTAGGGTCTGTCAACTTCGTCACCACAAACAATGAACGCCCCCGCACACATCAAAGCTTTGCTGGCTGAAACGCCAAATGGTCCCGCAGCGACACGGCTGCGCGAAATCCCTTATAACTACACCTCGTTTTCCGATCGTGAGATCGTGATACGGCTGTTGGGGGAGGACTCCTGGCGCTTGCTCGACGTTTTGCGCGGTTCCCGTCAAACCGGACGTTCGGCGCGCATGCTGTATGAAGTGCTGGGCGATATCTGGGTGGTGCGCCGCAATCCCTATCTGCAAGACGACTTGCTCGACAATCCGAAGCGCCGCCAGGGGCTGATCGACGCCTTGCAGCACCGTTTGTCCGAAGTCGACAAGCGCCGCCTGACGGTCGACAGCGCGGCTGACGCCGTTAGCGATGAGGTGGCCAATGCGGCGGCCGACACGGCGCAGCGCAGCGCCAATGTGGAAGCGTTGCTGAAAGCGGCCAGCAAGGCGGTGGCCGATTTCGGCGAAGAATTCCGCAAGACCTACGACTTGCGCAAGCGCACCGTCAAGGTGCTGGGCCGCTACACCGAAAAACACAATATCAAGTTCGACGGCATGTCGCGCGTGGCGCACGTCACCGACGCCACCGACTGGCGCGTCGAGTATCCGTTCGTCGTGCTGACGCCGGATACCGAAGAAGAAATGGCCGGCCTGGTCAAGGGCTGTATCGAATTGGGATTGACGATCATCCCGCGCGGCGGCGGCACCGGCTACACCGGCGGCGCGATTCCGCTGACGCCGCTGTCGGCGGTGATCAATACCGAAAAACTGATCACGCTGGGCGCCGTCGAAATGACTGTGCTGCCGGGACTGGATCACGAATACGCGACGATACACTCGGGCGCCGGCGTGATCACCAACAAGGTGTCGGAAGCGGCCGAGCGGGCCGGCTTCGTGTTTGCCGTCGATCCGACCTCGGCCCATGCATCGTGTATCGGCGGCAACGTCGCGATGAATGCTGGCGGGAAAAAGGCCGTGCTGTGGGGCACCGCGCTGGATAACCTGGCGTCGTGGCGCATGGTGGACCCGAATGGCGACTGGCTGGACGTGACGCGGCTCGACCATAACCTGGGCAAGATCCACGATATCGCGCTGGCGCGTTTCAAGCTGGAATGGCGCCACCCGAGCACCCGCGACGTCGGCAAGCCGAACGCGCCCTTCAAGACCGAGATCCTGGAAATTCCGGGCCGCAAATTCCGCAAGGAAGGCCTGGGCAAGGATGTCACCGACAAATTCCTGGCCGGCTTGCCGGGCATCCAGAAAGAGGGTTGCGACGGCTTGATCACGTCGGCGCGCTGGATCTTGCACAAGATGCCGAAATTCGCCCGCACCGTCTGCCTGGAATTCTTTGGCCAGGCGCGCGATGCGATCCCGTCTATCGTCGAAATCAAGGATTACCTGGACGGCTTGCCGGCCAAGGGCGAGCAATTCAGCACCATCCGCCTGGCCGGGCTGGAACATCTGGACGAGCGTTATTTGCGCGCCGTCGGTTACGCCACCAAGTCGAAACGGGGCGTGCTGCCGAAGATGGCCTTGTTCGGCGATATCGTCGGCGACGATGAAAACGCTGTCGCGCAAGCCGCGTCGGAAGTCGTGCGCATTGCCAACACGCGGGTCGGCGAAGGTTTTGTCGCCGTCAGCCCGGAAGCGCGCAAGAAATTCTGGCTGGACCGTGCCCGCACGGCGGCGATCGCCAAGCATACCAATGCGTTCAAGATCAATGAAGACGTGGTGATCCCGCTCAATCGCATGGGCGAATACACCGACGGCATCGAGCGTATCAATATCGAATTGTCGATCAAGAACAAGCTGCAACTGGCGCATGCCTTGAGCGATTTTTTTGCCGCTGGCAACCTGCCAGTCGGCAAGAGCGACGATGCGTCCGACGACCGCGTCGACGATGCGGAAATGCTCGGCGACCGGGTGCATCAGGCCAGTGCGCTGCTGGAACAGGTAACGGCGCGCTGGACCTATGTGCTGGCGCAACTGGACCAGCCGCTGCACGCCGTCAAGGAGCAACTGGCACAACTGGGCCTGGAACGGCTGGGGCCGGTATTCGAGGCCCGCTTGGCGCAGCAGCCCGACGCGACGTTGTTCGACGTGGTGCAGGACCGCACCGTGCGCATTACCTGGAAGCAGGAAATCCGCGCCCATTTGCGGCAAATTTTCAACGGCGCGGCATTCAAGCTGATCCTCGACGAAGCGACTGCGATCCATGCGCGCATCTTGCGTTCGCGCGTGTTCGTCGCGCTGCACATGCATGCCGGCGACGGCAATGTGCACACCAACTTGCCGGTCAATTCGGACAATTATGAAATGCTGCAAGACGCGCATGAAGCCGTGGCGCGCATCATGGTGCTGGCCCGTTCGCTGAATGGCGTCATTTCGGGCGAGCATGGCATCGGCATCACCAAGCTGGAATTCCTGACCGAGGATGAAATCGGCGAATTTCGCAGCTACAAGCAGCGCATCGATCCGGAAGGCCGCTTCAACAAGGGTAAATTGCTGAACCTGGAAGGCATGGGCGCCGACTTGCGCAATGCCTACACGCCATCGTTCGGCTTGATGGGCCATGAATCGCTGATCATGCAGCAAAGCGATATCGGCGCGATCGCCGACAGCGTCAAGGATTGCTTGCGTTGCGGTAAATGCAAACCGGTATGTTCGACCCACGTGCCGCGCGCCAACTTGCTGTATTCGCCGCGCGACAAGATTTTGGCGACCTCGTCGCTGATCGAAGCCTTCCTGTATGAAGAACAAACCCGGCGCGGCATTTCGATCAAGCACTGGGAAGAGTTCGAGGACGTCGCCGACCATTGCACCGTGTGCCACAAATGCGTGACGCCGTGCCCGGTGAATATCGATTTCGGCGATGTGTCGATGAATATGCGCAACTTGCTGCGCAAGATGGACAAGAAAAGCTTTAATCCCGGCACCAAGGCGACCATGCTGTTCTTGAACGCCACCGATCCGGTGACCATCAACGCCACCCGCAAGGTCATGATCGGCTGGGGTTACAAGGCGCAGCGGCTGGGGAATGACTTGCTGAAGAAATTCGCCAAGAAACAGACCAAGGCGCCGCCGCCATCGACCGGCAAGCCACCCGTCAAGGCCCAGGTGATTCATTTCATCAACAAGAAAATGCCGGGTAACTTGCCGAAGAAAACCGCGCGCGCCTTGCTCGATATCGAAGACGACAAGGTGATCCCGATCATCCGCAATCCGGCCAAGACCACCGCCGATACCGAAGCCGTGTTCTATTTCCCCGGTTGCGGCTCGGAGCGGCTGTTCTCGCAAGTCGGGCTGGCCACGCAAGCGATGTTGTGGGAAGTCGGCGTGCAAACCGTGTTGCCGCCTGGCTATCTGTGCTGCGGTTATCCGCAGCGCGGCGCCGGCGAGTTCGACAAGGCAGAAAAGATGATGACGGATAACCGCGTGCTGTTCCACCGCATGGCCAATACGCTCAATTACCTCGACATCAAGACCGTGCTGGTGTCGTGCGGCACCTGCTACGACCAATTGGCGACTTACCAGTTTGAAAAGATTTTCCCGGGCTGCCGCATCATGGATATCCATGAATATCTGCTGGAGAAAAACGTCAAGCTGGAAGGCGTCAACGGCACCCGCTATATGTACCACGAGCCTTGCCATAACCCGATGAAGTTGCAAGAATCGGGCAAGACCATCAACTCGCTGATCAGCACGGTAGACAATATCAAGATCGAGAAAAACGATCGCTGCTGCGGCGAATCGGGTTCGCTGGCGGTGACGCGGCCGGATATTTCGACGCAAGTGCGCTTCCGCAAGGAAGAGGAAATGGTCAAGGGCGCGGACAAGCTGCGCGCCGACGGTTTTGGCGGCGACGTCAAGATCCTGACCAGCTGCCCGTCGTGCCTGCAAGGCTTGTCGCGCTACAACGACGATTCGGGCACCAGCGCCGACTACATCGTGGTCGAGATCGCCAAGCACTTGCTGGGCGAGAACTGGTTGCCGGATTACGTCAAGCGCGCCAATGACGGCGGCATCGAACGGGTGCTGGTATGAGCGACTCTTGTGATTTGTGCACGCTGCTGGCCGGCCTGGCGAAAGATGGCCCGGCCTTGATCTGGCGCAGCGAAAAATTGTCGGTGGTGCTGGTCGACGATGCCGCCTATCCCGGTTTTTGCCGGGTGGTGTGGAATAAGCACGTCAAGGAAATGACCGACTTGACGGCTGGCGAACGCAACTACGTGATGGACGTGGTGTGGCAAGTCGAACTGGCCCAGCGCGACATCATGCTGCCGGAAAAAATCAATCTCGCCAGTTTTGGTAACATGACGCCACACGTGCATTGGCATGTGATACCGCGTTATCGTGACGATGCGCATTTCCCGTATCCAAGCTGGGCGCCGGTGCAGCGTGCAACGCCGCCAGACGTGCTGGCCGCGCGCCGCGCGCTGGTGCCGCAATTGCGGGCCGCGATCCGCCAGCGTCTGTCTGCCTGAAAAGAAAAAATCATGACTGCAAGCAAACCAACTCCCCAGCCGACCGGCTTGACGATCCACAACAAATCACGCGTGCTGGAAGTGGCGTTCGACGATGGCGCGACTTTTTCGCTGCCGTTCGAACTGCTGCGCGTGTATTCGCCATCGGCCGAAGTGCGCGGCCATGGCAAGGGCCAGGAAGTGCTGCAATTAGGCAAGCGCGAAGTCGGCCTGGCCGGCCTGGAGCCGGTCGGCAACTACGCGGTGCAGCCGACCTTCAGCGATGGCCACAATACCGGCTTGTACACCTGGGAATACCTGTACCGGCTGGGCGCCGAGCAAGACCAGCTGTGGCTGGACTACGTGCACAGCCTGCACGCGGCCGGCTACCCTGGCGATAGCGGCCGCGAAAGCAGCGCGGCGGTGCAGGTGGCGGCGTCTTCCGGGCATGGCTGCGGGCATCAGCATTGATCAAAGCTGCCTGAAAACAGGCTAGTTATTTGCTCCGGTTCGGCTAAGAGCCTATCCCAGTAGATGAATACGCCCTGTTCTGGCGCTCCTCAGGAACGGGGACTGCGTTGATCGTCGTCGCGTGGCTCGCCACGCTTCCTCCTCACGCCTGGTCCGCGCTCCTGATGCGCGGCCAGAACAAGACGCTCAAAAGAACCGGCCCGCTTGTATAATGCAGCCAGATCAATCAGGCTGCTTATCATGACCAATACCACTCATTTCGGTTACAAAACAGTTTCAGAAGACGACAAAGTGCGCGAAGTCGCCAAGGTGTTTCACTCCGTCGCCGCCAAGTACGACGTGATGAACGACTTCATGTCGGCCGGTTTGCACCGTCTGTGGAAAACCTTCACCATCGCCAACGCCGCGGTGCGTCCGGGCTTCAAGGTGCTCGATATCGCCGGCGGCACCGGCGACCTGGCCAAGGTATTCGCCAGGCAGGCCGGCCCGACCGGCGAGGTCTGGTTGACCGATATTAACGAGTCGATGTTGCGCGTTGGCCGCGATCGCCTCTTGAATCGTGGCTTATTGACCCCAACCTTGCTGTGTGATGCTGAAAAATTACCTTTTCCTGATAACTATTTCGACCGTGTCAGCGTGGCGTTCGGCTTGCGTAATATGACGCACAAGGACCAGGCGCTGGCGGAAATGCGCCGCGTGCTGAAACCCGGCGGCAAGTTGCTGGTACTGGAATTCTCGAAAGTGGCCAAGCCGCTGCAAAAACCGTACGATTTGTATTCGTTCTCGGTATTGCCGTGGCTGGGCCAGAAAGTCGCCGGCGATGCCGATAGTTACCGCTATCTGGCCGAGTCGATCCGTATGCACCCCGATCAGGAAACCCTGAAATCGATGATGCAAGACGCGGGCCTCGAAAGGGTCCAGTATTTTAATTTGACCGCTGGTGTGGCCGCTTTGCATACTGGCATCAAAATGTAGGAGACGAAATGAAGATGAAGAAATTTTTGGTGTGCCTGATGCTGGCGGTGACGACCATGTCCATGTTGAGCGAGGCATCCGCGCGGCGCGTCGGCGGCGGCGGTTCGTTCGGCCGCCAGTCGCAAAACGTCAGCCGCCAGCCACACGCGCCGGCGCCCGCGCCGGCGCCACGCCAGGCCCAACCCGCTCCAGCACCGGCGCCTGCGCCGGCTGCCGCGCCCAAAGCGCCTAGCCGCTGGAAAGGCATCCTTGGCGGCGCCTTGCTGGGCCTGGGCCTGGGCGCGCTGCTGTCGCATTTCGGTCTGGGCGGCGCCTTTGCCAGCATGATCGGCTCGCTGCTGATGATCGCCTTGCTGGCGCTGGCCGCTTTCTTCATCTATCGCCTGGTGCGCGGCAAAGCGGCTGCTAATAGTGGCAATAGCACGCCATTTTCCGGTTTTGGCGGCAATAACCCGCAGCCGCAAGGCGCAGGAAATTATGGCAATTCCAGCAATGTTCCGGAAATCGGTTCGCGCCTGCAGCCACAGGCGTTCCAGCCGGCCGCGTCAACTTCCGGCGTGACTTTGGACAAGCCTGCCGCGAACGCCCAGTGGGGCGTGCCGGCCGACTTCGATAGCGTGGCGTTCTTGCGCCATGCCAAGTCCAACTTCATCCGCCTGCAAGCGGCGTGGGACAAGGCCGACGTCAACGATATCCGCGAATTTACGACGCCGGAAGTGTATGCCGAGCTGAAAATGCAAATCCAGGAACGCGGCGCCAACACCGATTTCACCGATGTCGTGACGATCGACGCCGAATTGCTGGGCATCGAAACGGGCGCCACCGACTACCTGGCCAGCGTCAAGTTCACCGGCCAGATCCGTTCCGCGCCGAACGCGGCGCCGGAACCGTTCTCGGAAGTGTGGAATATGTCGAAGCCGCTTTCCGGCAATACCGGCTGGGTGCTGGCGGGGATACAGCAACTGGCTTGATGAAGAGTGCAGAGTGCCAGCGCACTAATTTCATGAGCTTGCCGCGCGATTGCCCGGCAAGCTGGTAAGATCGAAACCGCCCGCGCTTTTTCCGGGCGGTTTTATTTTGTAGGGCGCCGTTTTGCGCAGATTGAATGCTTTTTATGCCTATCTCCCTTCCATCGTATATGACGCCGGCTATTGCTTCCATCAACCATTTGCTGGGACAAGAGCCGTGGGCGCGGCAACAACTCGCCTTACATGGCGGCAAGCTGGCCTGCATCGATACCGGCGCGCTGGTGCTGCGTCTGCGCGTCGGCGCCGACGGTTATGTCGAGGCTGGCCCGGCCGATGCGCCGGCGCAAGTGACGATACGGGTCAAATGGTCCGACTTGCCGCTGATTCTGCACAACCGCGAGCGGGCCTTTTCCTACGTCAAGATTGAAGGCGACGCCGAATTCGCCAATACGATTTCGCAATTGAGCAAAAGCTTGCGCTGGGAAGCCGAGTACGACCTGGAAAAGCTGTTCGGGCCGATTGCCGCGACGCGCATGGTGTCCGGCGCCAGGGCCGCCGTCGCGGCGGTGCGCACCGGCCAGCAAAAACTGGCGGAAAACGTCGCCGAATATTTCCTGGAAGAACAACCATTGCTGGTGCGTCCGGCCGCCGTCGATGCCTTATCAAGCGACGTGGTGCGCTTGCGCGACGATGTCGAGCGGATCAGCAAGCGCATCGAAAAGCTGGAAAAAAACCTGGCGTTACAAGCGGCAGCGGGCGCCGCGCCGCAAGGGCAGACACCCTCACTGGATCATAAATGATATTGAAATTCTTACGGCTGCTCAAAATCCTGCGGGTGTCGATCAAGTACGGCCTCGATGAAATTGCCATTTCCGGCTTGAAAGTGCCGCGTACCGCCAAGCTGATCGATACCATGATTTTCTGGCGCGACCTGTCCGCGCCGCGCGGCGAACGGATGCGCATGGCGCTGGAAGAGCTGGGCCCGATTTTCGTCAAGTTCGGCCAGGTGCTGTCGACCCGCCGCGACTTGATGCCGCCCGACCTGGCCGATGAACTGGCGCGCCTGCAAGACCGCGTGCCGCCCTTCGATTCCGACCTGGCGGTGGCGCAAATCACCAGGTCGCTGGGCGCCCATCCCGACCAACTGTTTGCCAACTTCGAGCGGGTGCCGGTGGCGTCGGCGTCGATTGCCCAGGTGCATTTTGCGACCTTAAAAAATGGCAAGGAAGTCGCCGTCAAGGTGTTACGCCCCGGCATGAAAAAGCTGATCGATGAAGACGTTGCGCTGATGCATATCGCGGCTGAGTGGATCGGCCGCATCTGGGCCGACAGCAAGCGCTTGAAGCCGAAGGAAGTGGTCGGCGAGTTCGATAAATACTTGCACGACGAATTAGATCTGATGCGCGAGGCGGCCAACGCCAGCCAGTTGCGGCGCAATTTCGCCCATTCCAAATTGCTGCTGGTACCGGAAATGCATTGGGATTATTGCTCCAGCAGCGTGATCGTGATGGAACGCATGTATGGCATCCCGGTGTCGCAAATCGACCGCCTGGAAGCGGCTGGCGTGGACTTGAAAAAACTGTCCAGCGATGGCGTGGAGATTTTCTTTACCCAAGTGTTCCGCGATGGTTTTTTCCATGCGGATATGCATCCGGGCAATATCCTGGTATCGGTCGCGCCGGAATCGTTTGGCCGTTATATCGCCCTCGATTTCGGCATCGTCGGCACGCTGAACGATTTCGACAAGGATTATCTGTCGCAAAACTTCCTGGCGTTCTTCCGCCGCGATTACAAACGCGTTGCCGAGGCGCACATCGAATCGGGCTGGGCGCCGAAGGAAACCCGCGTCGATGAACTGGAAGCGGCGGTGCGCGCCTGCTGCGAACCGATTTTCGACCGGCCGCTGAAAGATATTTCGTTCGGCCAGATCCTGCTGCGGCTGTTCCAGACCTCGCGCCGCTTTAATGTCGAAGTCCAGCCGCAACTGGTATTGCTGCAAAAAACCTTGCTCAATATCGAAGGGCTGGGGCGCCAGCTCGATCCCGACCTGGATTTGTGGAAAACCGCCAAGCCCTACCTGGAAAACTGGATGTCCGACCAGGTTGGTTTTCAAGGCTTGATGGAACGGCTGAAGGCGGAAGCGCCGCGGTATGCGCACATCTTCCCGCAATTGCCGCGGCTGGTGCACCGCGCCTTGAGCGTGTCCGGCGAAGCGCTCGGCAACGACGCCGAATTGCTGAAAAGCTTGATTGCGGAACAGCAGCATACCAATCGCCTGCTCAGCTTTGTCGTATATTTTGTCGGCGCGTTCACGATAGGCGCGCTGGGTTTCCAATTGCTGATGCGCTGGCATAGCCTGTTGTAAACTGGGACCGGTCACATGGGCAAGTTCGAACAGCGCGATCCCTTGTCTCCCGGTTTTTGGGATGAGCGTTTTAAGCGCCATTTCATGCCGTGGGACCATGGCGGCGTACCGGCTGCGTTGCGCCGGTTTGTGCAAGCGTCCGGCACAGCGCAGCGTTGCCTGATTCCCGGCTGCGGTTCGGCGTACGAGCTGGCTTTCATGTCGAATGCCGGCTGGGATGCCACCGCCATCGATTTTGCGCCGGCGGCGGTCAGTGCCGCGCGCGCGGCCGCCGGCCAGTGGGGCGGGCGGGTGCTGGAAGCGGACTTCTTCGCCTTTGAGCCGGCCCGGCCGCTGGACCTGATTTACGAGCGGGCGTTCCTGTGCGCCATGCCGCGCGCCATGTGGCCCAAGGTGGCGGCGCGCTGGGCGCAATTGCTGGCCCCCGGCGCCTTGTTGGCCGGTTATTTCTTTTTCGATCAGGCAATCAAAGGGCCGCCATTCGGCATCGAGCGCGCGCAACTCGACAGTTTATTGCAGACTGACTTCGAGTGTATCGCCGACCAGCCGGCCGACGATTCGATCCCGGTGTTCGCCGGCAAGGAGCGCTGGATGATCTGGCGCCGCCGCCAGCATGCCGTTAGCGCGCGGCTGCTTGACGGCGGCGCAGGCTAAAACCGATCAAGCCCAAACCTGCCAGCAGCATCGCATAAGTTTCAGGTTCCGGCACGGCGGCCAGCGGCGTGTCCGACACCGTCAAGTTCCTGAAATACGCCTGGTTGGGAATGTTGGTGCTGAATTGTTCCAGCATCAGGTGCGCTGCGCCGGCACCGACATTGGCGGCATTGAAGGCGATGCTATAGTGATTCCATGTGCCATTATTAACCAGCGACATGGGCGTGCCGTTGTGAGGGCTGCTGCCCGCCAGCCATTGATGGGTGCCGGGCAATCCGGCGCTGATGCCGACAAAACCGCCGCCGCTGCTGCCCAGCGCCGCTGCGCCAAAGTAATCGAAATTGATATAACCGCTAGTAAAAGTACCCAGGCTGAAGATATCGCCGGCTGAATTACCGCTTGCAAAGGCGAGCACGTTGCCGCTGCCGCCGGTAGGGTCGGCGATGACATGGGCATACGATCCATGGCTGGCCGGGGTCCAGCCGTTCAGGTCGTCAAAATTTTCCGTCAGGCTGACGGTGGCCGCGACTGCCGGATGGAAAACGGTGCAAAACAGGGCTGCGAGTGCGATTTTTTTCATGGGATCCTCGATGATGTAGATGGCTTACATTGTTTGCATTGCATTTTGTTATTAAATTATATTGTAATTAAATATATTTAAAATAGCAATTTTCAATATGGGAAATCATATTTATTTATTAAAGTCAGGGGAAGGGGGCGGGCCGGCCGTGTCGCGGCGCAGATTTTTGTCGCGCTGCCGGCTGGCGGCGGCACTGAAATCCGTAAGCCCGCGTAAAAAGCTTTATAATTCAGGGTTTTTGATGATTTTTGCGGAGTTGTGATGCCGATTTACGCTTACCGCTGTGATGATTGTGGTTTTGCCAAGGATGTCTTGCAAAAGATTTCCGATCCAGTGCTGACGGTGTGCCTGTCCTGCGGCAAACCGACTTTCAAGAAACAATTGACCGCTGCCGGTTTCCAGTTGAAGGGTACCGGCTGGTACGCCACCGATTTCCGCGGCGGTACCGCGCCGTCCACGGTGGTGCCGAGCGGGCCTGCCGACACGGCCGCCAAGCCTGCCGCGCCGGCCGCCGACAGCGCGCCTGCCAGCGCGCCGGCCGTGCCAGCGAAGGCCGACTGAGGAAGGCGCCGGCATTTTCCGACGCCCATAACAAAGAGATCAATGCGTAAATATTTCATTACCGGCTTGCTGATTCTGGTTCCCCTGGCCATCACGCTGTGGGTGTTGAACCTGGTGATCAGCATCATGGACCAGTCGCTGCTGTTTGTGCCGCAACGCTGGCAGCCGAAGACGCTATTCGGTTTTGACATTCCCGGCCTGGGCACGATACTGACGGTAGTGATTGTGTTCGTGACCGGTTTGCTGACCAATAACCTGGTCGGCAATTACATTGTGAAGCTGTGGGAAAAGTTGTTGCAGCGCATACCGGTGGTGAATTCGCTGTATTCCAGCGTCAAGCAAGTGTCGGACACCTTGTTTTCATCGTCCGGAAATGCTTTTCGTAAGGCAGTGCTGGTGCCGTATCCGCACCAGAATTCCTGGACCATCGCGTTTTTGACCGGCGTGCCGGGCGGCGATGTGAAGAACCACCTGGTCGGCGAGTTTGTCAGTGTGTATGTGCCGACCACGCCGAACCCGACGTCGGGGTTCTTCCTGATGATGGCGCGCAGCGATGTCGTCGAGCTCGACATGAGCGTCGACGCGGCGCTGAAGTACATCGTCTCGATGGGCGTGGTGGCGCCCGAACTGGCGCCGGCCGCCAAAGAATAAGGGCGCGCGCCCCTGGCGACAGGGGCGTGGCCGGATTGAACAATAGTTAGCTAATTTAACCTGGACTGAGAAATTTATGTCAATGCGTACTCAATACTGCGGCCTCGTCACTGAAGCCATGCTCGGACAAACCGTCAGCCTGTGCGGCTGGGTACATCGCCGCCGCGACCATGGCGGTGTGATTTTCATCGACTTGCGCGACCGCGAAGGCCTGGTCCAGATCGTTTGCAATCCGGAACAAGCCGAAGTCTTCAAAGTCGCCGAAATCGTGCGCAATGAATTCTGCCTGCGCGTCACCGGCGTGGTGACTAACCGTATCGACGGCACCATCAATAACAACTTGAAATCGGGCAAGATCGAAGTCGTGTGCAGCCAGCTCGAAGTGCTGAACGCATCGGTCACCCCGCCGTTCCAGCTGGACGACGACAACCTGTCGGAAACCACCCGCTTGACGCACCGCGTGCTGGACCTGCGCCGTCCGCAAATGCAAAACAACCTGCGCCTGCGTTACAAGGTGACGATGGAAGTGCGCAAGTACCTGGACGAACTGGGCTTCATCGACATCGAAACCCCGATGCTGACCAAGTCGACCCCGGAAGGCGCACGCGATTACCTGGTGCCGTCGCGCGTGAACGCGGGCAACTTCTTTGCTCTGCCGCAATCGCCGCAATTGTTCAAGCAATTGCTGATGGTCGCCAACTTCGACCGTTATTACCAAATCACCAAGTGCTTCCGCGACGAAGACTTGCGCGCCGACCGCCAGCCTGAATTCACCCAGATCGATTGCGAAACCTCGTTCCTGTCGGAACAGGAAATCCGCGACCTGTTCGAAGACATGATACGCAAAGTGTTCAAGAACACGCTGGACATCAGCCTGCCGAACCCATTCCCGGTGATGGATTACGCGACCGCGATGGGCAAATACGGTTCCGACAAGCCGGACATGCGCGTCAAGATGGCGTTCACCGACTTGACCGAGGTCATGAAAGATGTCGACTTCAAGGTCTTCTCCGGCGCGGCGAACCTGCCGAACGGCCGCGTGGTCGGCTTGCTGGTACCGGGCGGCGGCGCGATGCCACGTTCGGAAATCGATGCATACACCCAATTCGTCGCGATTTACGGCGCCAAGGGCCTGGCCTACATCAAGGTCAATGAAAAAGCGAAAGGCCGCGACGGCTTGCAATCGCCTATCGTCAAGAACTTGCACGATGCCGCCCTGGCGCAAATCATCGAACTGACCAACGCCCAGGACGGCGACTTGATCTTCTTTGGCGCCGACAAGGCCAAGGTCGTCAACGACGCGATCGGCGCGCTGCGCGTCAAGATCGGCCACAGCGATTTCGGCAAGAAAGCCGGCCTGTTCGAAGACACCTGGAAACCACTGTGGGTGGTCGACTTCCCGATGTTCGACTACGACGAAGAGTCGGACCGCTGGACCGCGACCCACCATCCATTCACGGCGCCGAAAGACGGCCATGAAGACATGCTGGAAACCAATCCGGGCGCCTGCATCGCCAAGGCCTACGACATGGTCTTGAACGGCTGGGAACTGGGCGGCGGTTCGATCCGTATCCACCGCGCCGAAGTGCAAAGCAAAGTGTTCCGCGCCTTGAAGATCGACGCCGAAGAAGCGCAATTGAAATTCGGCTTCTTGCTCGACGCGCTGCAATACGGTGCGCCTCCGCATGGCGGCCTGGCATTCGGCCTGGACCGTATCGTGACCATGATGACCGGTTCCGATTCGATCCGCGACGTGATCGCCTTCCCGAAAACCCAGCGCGCCCAGTGTTTGCTGACACAAGCGCCGTCGGAAGTGGATGAGAAGCAACTGCGCGAATTGCACATCCGCTTGCGCAGCGCCGAGCCGAAAGTCGCTTAAGAGCCTATCCCAGTAGTGAGCGTCTTGTTCTGGCCGCGCATCAGGAGCGCGGACCAGGCGTGAGGAGGAAGCGTGGCGAGCCACGCGACGACGATCAACGCAGTCCCCGTTCCTGAGGGGCGCCAGAAGAGGGCGTATTCATCTACTGGGATAGGCTCTAAGCACGATGGCCGCCGCCGGGGCGGCCATGATTTCTGAATGCTATGCAAGGCGCTGACGAGGCGCCTTTTTCATTCTTGATATGACCCATAAAATTCCCGTTTCCGTGCTGGTCGTGATTCATACCGCCGACTTGCAGGTGCTGCTGATCGAGCGTGCCGGCCAGCCCGGCTTCTGGCAATCGGTGACCGGTTCGCTCGACGCGCCCAACGAGTCCCTGCGCGATACCGCAGTGCGCGAATTGTTCGAGGAAACCGGCATCGCCGCCGATGGTCTGCAGATCCGCCTGCGCGATTGGCAAGTGTCGAATATCTATGAAATCTATCCGGTCTGGCGCCACCGCTATGCACCGGGCGTCATGCACAACACCGAACATGTGTTCAGCGTGCAAGTGCCGCGCGACATCGGCGTCACGCTGAGTCCGCGCGAACATTTGCAATATGTGTGGCTGCCTTATCTGGAAGCGGCCGACAAATGCTTCTCGTCGTCGAACGCGGAAGCGATTTTGCAATTGCCGCGGCAATTGGCGTCCCCGTCTTAAATTTTTCCTGTGCTTTAACGGAGGCATCCGGACGGCTGTTCAAGACGTTTTTTGAACTTGATTTGAACTTCATTATAAGAAAGTTATATCAAGTTGATAGCGTCAGAGCCGCTGCCTGTGCGGGTTTCAAGATCGCTATATAATTTGATATATAGCGCTACCTCCTCCCCATATCTCCCCGTTGTCAACCAAGGAAATCATGATCAGCCGTCAGTCTGTTGCACGTCGTATACTCCGTTTATCCGCCATCGCCATTGCCGCCGCCAGTTGTTCCGTCCATGCCGCCGACGCCGGAGCGGACCAAATCATCGTCAGCGGCACGGCTGAAAACGCCTACCGCGTCGCTAGCGCCAGCATGGGGCCGCTGGGCCAGCAGGCGATGCTCGATACGCCGTATTCGATCAATGCGATCTCGTCCGAGTTCATCGCCAGCCAGCAACTAAAAAGCGTCAAGGAAGTATTCCGTTACTTGCCGTCGGTGCAGGGCGAGAATATCCGTCCGCAAACACGCGGCCTGCAAGCGGGCGTGGTGCAGAATACCCGCATCGACGGCTTGAACATGGCCAGCACCACCGACTTTCCGGTGGAGCAGTTCGAGCGCATCGAAGTGCTGAACGGCCTGGCCGGTGCGCTGTACGGTCCGGCGAATCCTGCCGGTACCTTCAACTATGTGCTGAAACGTCCGACCGCCGACACCTTGCGCCAGGTCACGCTGGGGTATGCCAGCAAAGGGCAGGGCATGGCCGCCGCCGACTTGAGCGGCCACGTCGGCGACGATGGGCGTTACGGCTATCGGATCAACTTGCTGGACGACCAGGGCGACGGTTATGTCGATTTCAGCCATCAGCGCCGCAAACTGATCAGCCTGGCGTTCGACGTGCAATTGGCGCCGGGCACGGTACTGGAAACCAACGCCAGCACCTATCATTACGTCAGCATGGGCTTGCCCGGCACGTTTTCGCTGGCGCCCAACGTCAAGTTCCCCAGCGCACCGTCGGCCAGCACGGTCGGTTATGGCCAGCCGTATGCCGGCGACGACAATGTGACGGACATGGGCAGCTTGCGCCTGCGCCATGATTTCAGCCCGGACTGGCATTTGACGGCCGGTATGTTGCGCCAGAACAGCGACCGCGCCTCGACGGTGCCGACCAATACGCTGACCAATAATGCCGGCGCTTACACCACCACCGCCGCCACCACCACCTTCAGCCTCGATAGCATCGTCAGCAATACGATCGCGCTGAATGGCCGGGTGCAAGCCGGGGGCTTGCGCCACGAGATCGTGCTGGCCAATACCGGTTTTGACTGGGAACGTTACACGCCGTTCCAGACCGGCGCGATTACGCTGGGCAAGGCCAGCCTGCAAAATCCGCTGGTGTTCGCACAAGCGGCCTGGCCCGATTTCCGTTACCGTTACCGCGCCGCCGTGACCCGCCAGCAGTCGCTGACGCTGGGCGACACCATCCATGTCAACGATGTGTGGTCGGTGCAGGCGGTGGCCAGCCAAAGCTGGATCTCGTCGCGCAACTACAACAAGACGGGCGCGGCCACCTCGGATTATGACGACAGCGGTATCAGCCCGAGCGCCAGCCTGATGTACAAACCACGGCACAACATGTCGGCCTACCTCACCTATGCCGGCAGCTTGCAGCAGGGCGATTTTGCGCCGGCCGGCACGCTCAATGCCGGCAGCAGCCTGGCGCCTTACCGCAGCAGGCAATGGGAGCTGGGCTACAAGGTCGAGTGGTCGAAGGTCAACCTGTCGGCGGCGCTGTTCCGCATCGAACGGCCATTCGCTTATACCGGCGCCAACAATGTATTCCAGGTGCAAGGCGAGCAAGTCAACCGCGGTATCGAACTGATGTTCAACACGGCCGTCGGCCGCGACGTGACCCTGTACGGCGGTGTCACCTGGCTAGATCCGCGCCTCGGCAATACCGGTGCGGCGGCGACCAGCGAGACGCAAATCCTCGGCCTGTCGCGCAGCGCCGCCAACCTGCTGGCCGAATACCGCGCGCCGTTCGTGCCGGGCCTGACTGTCAGCCTGAACTTGAATTACCTGGGCCAGCGTCCAGGCAACAACAGCAATACCGACTGGGTGCCGGGCTACACCATCGCCGACCTCGGTGTGCGCTATGCCGGCAAGCTGATAGGCAAGGCTGCGACCTGGAGCTTGTCGGCGCGCAACATCGGCGACCGCCAGTACTGGGCCAACATCACGCCTGGCGGCCAAAACGGTTATACCGGCAGCGGCAGCGGTACCGGCACGCTGGGCGCACCGCGCACCGTGCGCGCTTCAGTGCAAGTCAATTTCTAAGGAACATCCATGTCGATTCAAAAATCGTTGCTGGCGGTCTTGCTGGGCGCCATCGGGACTGCCGCCATCGCGGCCGAGCCCGTCAAACTGTATGCCGCCGGCAGCCTGACCGGCGCCTTGACGGCCGTGATCCGGCAATACCAGGCCGATACCGGCGTGGTGGTGGAGCCGGTGTTCGGTCCGGCCGGCTTGTTGCGCGAGCGCATAGAGCAGGGCGCCGTGGCCGATGTCTTCATCTCGGCCGACATGGACAGTCCGCAGCGTTTATTCAGCCTTGGCAAGGCTGCCGCGCCGCTGGTGTTTGTGCGCAACGGCGTCTGCGCGACGGTTCGTGCCGATCTGAAGGCGACGCCGGCTAACTTGCTGGCCAAGCTGCTGGACCCGGCCGTCAAGCTCGGCACGTCGACGCCGAAAGCCGATCCGGGTGGCGATTATGCGTGGAAATTGTTTGCCAAGGCGGAACAGGTGCAGCCGGGCGCCCGCGCCATCCTTGAAGCGAAGGCCCGGCAACTGGTCGGCGGTCCGGCCAGTCCGCCTGTGCCGGCTGGCAAGAACGCCGTCAAATATTATTTCGAGACCGGCCAGGTCGATATCTTCCTCGGTTATTGCAGTTCGCGCTTGCCGAGCGCCCAGCGTTTGCCCGATCCGGCCAGCGACCAGGTCGGCATGCCGCCATCACTGGCCATCGTGCCCGATTACGGACTTACCGTTGTCAATCGGGCTGGGCAGCAGCGCCCGGAAGCATCGCGTTTTGCGCTGTACCTGATGACGGCCAGGGCGCAGCGCATCATGGCCGATTATGGTTTTGTGCCGGTCGCCCTGGCGTCGCCAGATTCATCGGAGACGGTGATTCATTTGATTGTCAAATGAATCACATAAAATACCATTGTGCTGTAGACTCGCGGACTCTTGCGGATTGGCCATGGCGCCAAAGGCTGGCGCCGCCTTTCCCTTCTTGATGAGTCGACGAGGTAATAATGGATGAAGGTTTTGTAAGGCCGGCCGAGCCGGCGCCGTTTTCAGCGCCCGGTGCGATCCGCGTGTATCCGAAGGAACAGAAGCTGTTCACCATCTTGCTGGTGCTGTCGGCGCTGTTCTGGCTGGCCTTGACGGTCGCCACGGTCGGGCTGGTGTGGCTGCTGCTGGCGCTGCTGTATGTGTTCGGCCTGGCGGCCCATTCGTATTTCATGTCGCATCTGCAAGGTCATGGTGTCAAGGTCGGCGCGCAACAATTTCCCGACCTGCATGCGCGTTTCAATGCCTGCTGCGATGCGGTCGGCTTGCCGCAGCGGCCAGAGTTTTATGTGATGACGGGCAATGGCGTATTAAACGCCTTTGCCACCCGTTTCCTGCGCCGCAATTATGTGGTGCTGCTGAGCGATGTCGTCGATGCGCTGCAAGACGACCCGCCAGCGCTGAATTTTTATATCGGCCACGAACTGGGCCATATCGTGCAAAAGCACCTGGTGCGCCACTGGTGGATCGGCACGATGATGCTGACGCCATTGCTGGGTTCGGCTTATTCGCGGGCCCGTGAATACACTTGCGACCAGTATGGCCTGGCGTGCTGCGACGACAGCCGCAGCGCGCTGCATGCGCTGGCGGTATTGGCCGCCGGCGGCAAGCGCTGGAAGACCATCAATTTCGACGCGTACATCGCGCAAAGCGGCGCCAGCGGCGGTTTCTGGATGTCGCTCAATGAATTGACCGGCGACTATCCATGGCTCAGCAAGCGCTTCGCGCGCGTGCGCAGCGGCGATGCCGCGACGTTCCCGCGGCGTCATCCGCTGGCCTGGTTCTTCGCCGCGCTGGTGCCGCGCACCGGCTTTGGCGTGCTCGGCGGCCTGATCGTCTACAGCTACCTGGCGCTGGTGCTGTTTGCGCTGGCGCTGCCCGCTTACCAGCATTTCCGCAACGCCAGCCAAGAAGCGACCTCGACCGCGTATCAGGAAGAAATGCCGGAAGCGCAGCAGCAAGCATTGATCGCCGCCGCGTATGCGCATGGCATGGCCGCCGGCGAATATGTGACGGCCTTTGTCGGCAAGCATCAACGCTTGCCGGAAGACATGAACGAGGCCGGTTTTACGGCCACCAGTCCGGCCGTCTACGAGATCGGCATCGCGCCCGAGAACGGCGCACTGACGATCGTCCTGGCGGCGCCGATGATGGGAGTGGAAATCGAACTGGTGCCGAACAGCAGCGCCCATCTCGGCCACTGGAATTGCAATGTGAATGTGGCGTTGCCGGCCAATCTGCTGCCGCCGGCTTGCCATTACGCCGCTCACGACGAAGAGGAGCAGGAAGCGGACGGCGGCGACGAGGGCACCGCGCTGGAGCCAGCGCCGAAAAAAACCTGACGCCAGGCTGAGCGCACGATTGAGTTGCAGCGCACAAACGGCCGACTGGGGGTAGAATCATCCCATGAAAATCCGCGTAGCAACTTATAACATCCACAAGGGCGTCTCGTCGGTTCGCGGGCTGCCCAGGGTACATGCCCTGAAGCAAGCGATCGGCTTGTTCGACGCCGAAGTGGTCTTTTTGCAAGAGGTGCAGGGCAAGCACGACCGCAAGGCTGCCCGTTTCGGCGCCGAGAAACATGGCCACAAGCATTGGCCGCAAGCGGCTCAGCACGAGTTTTTTTCCGGCGAATCGCGCCACCTGCATGCGGCCTACGGCATGAATGCGGTGTATGACCATGGCCACCACGGCAATGCCTTGCTGAGCGCCTATCCGATCGCCTCGATGTATAACCATGATGTGTCCGATCATGCATACGAACAACGCGGCATCCTGCATTGCGTGTTGCGCACGCCGGCCGCCGACGTGCATTGCTATGTGGTGCACCTGGGCTTGTTCGAGGCTGGCCGTTCGCGCCAGACCGAGGCCTTGATCGAGGCGGTGATGGCGTCGGCGCCCGATGGCGAACCGGTGATCATCGCCGGCGATTTCAACGACTGGCGCAATACCCTGAGCGACAAGCTGCGCAAGCAGCTCGGCGTGGTCGAAGTGTTCGACCAGCATGCATCGAAATCGGCGCTGGGCGACCTGGTGCGCACCTTGGCGCGGCGCAAGACCAATCTGTCGCCGATACCGGCGCGCACTTTTCCGGCCGCCTTGCCATGGTTCCGCCTGGACCGGATTTATGTGCGCGGTTTCCAGGTCGAGTCGGCGCAAGTGATGCACGGCACTTTATGGGCCAAATTATCGGACCACGCCCCTATCGTCGCGTCGCTGAAACTGGCGTAGACTGGTCCTATGCGATCAGTCAATTTCATAGCCCACAACGATATCAAGCTGCTGCGTAGCGGCACCGACTACTTTCCGGCGCTGATCGCGGCGATCGACGGCGCCAGGTCCGAGATTTATTTCGAGACCTATATCTTTGCCGCCGATGCCACCGGGGCCAGCGTGCTCGACGCGCTGATACGCGCGGCCGGTCGTGGTCTGCTGGTATGCATGATTACCGACTGGTATGGCACCGGCAACCGCCGCGTCAACGCCATGCATGCCCAGCTGGAAGCGGCGCAGGTGCATCACCGTATCTTCAACGCCTGGTTTCGCCGTGGCATCACGCGCACCCACCGCAAGATTTGCGTGGTCGACCGCGAGCTCGCCTTTGTCGGCGGCATCAATATCAACGACGATATGTTTTGCGATTACGACCACCGCATCAGCCTGTCCGCGCCGCGCTGGGATTTTGCGGTGCAGGTGCGCGGCCCGCTGGTCGACGTGATCCACAAGGAAGCGCAAGTGCAATGGGCGCGCCTGGGCAAGATGAACTTGATCAAGCGTATCAATCTGTACCGCGAAATGCGCGCCGTCAATAAAGCGCTGGCGCACAACCCGGTCATGGCCGGCTTCGTGGTGCGCGACAATTTGCGCAACCGGCGCACCATCCAGCGCGCCTACCTGCAGGCGCTGGGCCGGGCCCGCAAGAGCGTGCTGCTGGCCAATCCATACTTTGCGCCGGGCCGCAAATTCCGCGAGGCGCTGGCGTCGGCCGCGCGGCGCGGCGTCGACGTGGTGCTGCTGATCGGGGTCGGCGAAATCTGGCTGCAAGACGCGGTGGCGCATTCGTTTTATCCGAAGTTGCTGGAGGCCGGCGTCAAGGTGGTCGAATACCACAAGACCCAGCTGCACGCCAAGGTCGCCGTCATCGACGACGACTGGGCCACGGTCGGGTCGAGCAATGTCGACGGCCTGAGCCTGTTCCTGAACCAGGAAGCCAATGTGGTGATCAAGGACGCCGGCTTCGCGTGCACCCTGCGCCAGCAGATCGAACAGGCCATCGCCGACGGGGTGGTGGTGCACCAGGACGATTTTGCCCATGTCGGGCGCTGGCGCCGGCTCGGATATGAGGCCGCCTTCCTCGGATATAAGA
Organism: Janthinobacterium agaricidamnosum NBRC 102515 = DSM 9628; assembly: GCF_000723165.1. Lineage (NCBI taxonomy): Bacteria > Pseudomonadati > Pseudomonadota > Betaproteobacteria > Burkholderiales > Oxalobacteraceae > Janthinobacterium > Janthinobacterium agaricidamnosum. The sequence continues at coordinate 5,205,608 of NZ_HG322949.1, read as the reverse complement.
TTATCATGCGTATTTTTGCTGTGGGGAAATACGCATGAACGGTCCTGTACGTATCGACAAATGGTTGTGGGCGGCGCGCTTCTTCAAGACCCGTACCCTGGCCAGCGATGCGGTCGATAGTGGCAAAGTGAAAGTCAACGGCGACAAGGTCAAGCCGGCGCGGCCGGTGCACCTGGGCGACGAGTTGCTGGTAGACAATGGTTCGGATACCTGGGAACTGATCGTGGCCGGCCTGTCCGACCAGCGTGCCGCCGCGCCGGTGGCCCGCACTTTATATGCCGAAACGCCGGCCAGCATCGCGCGCCGCGCGCATGACAGCGAACAGCGCAAGCTGTTTCGCGAACCGGGCGCGGCCATCAAGGGACGCCCCACCAAACGCGACCGGCGCCAGCTCAGCAAGGCCAGCGGCGACAGCTGATCCAGGCTGGCCCACGGCGCTTTTATGCTGCGCCGCACCAATAGAACGCGACCTCTAAACTTCCCGTTTGACTTTTAAGCCTTACTGGATAATAGTACGAGCGTTCGGAATTTTTTAACGAAGATTTCTGTTGCTGCGGATTACACCTCACTTTTTTATACGGTACTCTTATTAATACTTCAGCCAAATTCATGCGCAAAGGCGAATTGACACGGGCAGCCATCCTCGATGTGGCACTGGACTTATCCAGCCGCGACGGCCTGGAAGGACTGACCATTGGCTTGCTCGCAGACAAGATGAACATGAGCAAATCGGGGGTCTTCGCGCACTTCGGTTCGCGCGAAGACTTGCAGCTGGAAGTGCTCAAGTTGTACCACCACCGTTTCGAGCAAGAGGTTTTCTTCCCGAGCATGCAGGAAACGCGCGGCATCATGCGCTTGAAAGCGATGTTTGCGCGCTGGATCAAGCGCGTCAGCGTCGAAATCGCCTCCGGCTGCATCTACATCAGCGGCGCGGTCGAGTATGACGACCGTCCCGGACCGATCCGCGAGGAATTGGTGGCCATGGTGCGCGCATGGCAGGGCGCGTTGCTGCGCAGCGTGCAGCAATCGATAGAAACCGGCGACTTGAAGCCGGATACCGACGCACGGCAAATGGTGTACGAGATGTATGGCCTGATTCTGGCGTTGCACCACGATGCGCGTTTCTTGCGCATGCCGGGCAGCGTCGAGCGCACCAGGCTGGGCTTCGACCGCCTGCTGGAAACGTACCAGAGTCCCCAGTTGGCGCATACGCCGCAAGCACCGCAAGCGATATAAGCGCCGGCGGTCTTGCCGCCGGCAATCGGAAACACACACTTTAGAGCTCAATAGCCGTCAGGAGAATATTATGGGTCAATACGTCGCGCCAATCCGGGACATGCAATTCGTGCTGCATGAATTCCTGCAAGTCGAAGAAGAATTGAAACAAATGCCGCATTACGCGGACGTCGACGCCGACATCATCAACCAGGTGCTGGAAGAGGGCGGCAAATTCACGTCCGAAGTGTTGTTTCCGCTGAACCACTCCGGCGACCGCGAAGGCTGCCATCACGATCCGGTGACGAAAAGCGTCACCACCCCAAAAGGTTTTAAAGAAGCCTACAAGCAATACGTCGAAGGCGGCTGGGCCGCGCTGGCGTGCGATCCGGAATACGGCGGCCAGGGCTTGCCGGTGGTGTTGAACAATTCCTTCTATGAAATGCTGAATTCGACCAACCAGGCGTGGTCGATGTATCCGGGCCTGTCGCACGGCGCCTATGAGTGCCTGAAAGAACACGGCACGCCGGAACAAAAATCGGTCTACCTGCCGAAACTGGTCTCCGGCGAATGGACCGGCACCATGTGCCTGACCGAACCGCATTGCGGCACCGACCTCGGCATGCTGCGCTCGAAAGCGCTGCCTGAGGCGGACGGTTCCTGGACCATCACCGGCAACAAGATTTTCATCTCGGCCGGCGAACACGACATGTCGGAAAACATCTTGCACCTGGTGCTGGCCCGCGTGCCGGACGCGCCGGAAGGCTCGAAAGGCATTTCGCTGTTCCTGGTGCCGAAATTCCTGCCGAACGCCGACGGTTCCATCGGCGCGCGCAACCCGATCACCTGCGGCGCGATCGAAGAAAAAATGGGCATCCACGGCAATTCGACCTGCCAGATGAACCTGGACGGCGCGAAAGGCTGGATCATCGGCCAGCCGAACAAGGGCTTGAACGCGATGTTCGTGTTCATGAACGCGGCCCGTCTCGGCGTCGGCATGCAATCGCTGGGCCTGACCGAAGTGGCCTACCAGAACGCGCTGATCTACGCCAAGGACCGCATCCAGATGCGCAGCCTGTCCGGCGTCAAATCGCCAAGCCAGCCGGCCGACCCGATCATCGTGCACCCGGACGTGCGCCGCATGCTGTTGACCGGCAAGGCTTACGCCGAAGGCGCGCGCGCGTTCACGTCCTACGTGGCGCTGCAGATCGACCGCGAACTGCACCACCCCGACGCCGAAGTGCGCAAGGAAGCGGCCGACGAAGTCGCGCTGCTGACCCCGGTCATCAAGGCCTTCATCACCGACAATGCGTGGATCGCCACCTCGGAAGCGATGCAAGTGTTCGGCGGCCACGGTTATATCGCCGAATGGGGCATGGAACAATATGTGCGCGATGCGCGCATCAACATGATTTACGAAGGCACGAACACGATCCAGTCGCTGGATTTGCTGGGCCGTAAAATCCTCGGCGACAACGGCGCCAAGCTGCGCAAGTTCGGCGAAAAAATCAAGACCTTCGTCGAAGAGAACGGCACCGATGAAGCGATGAGCGAATTCGTCACCCCGCTGGGCGACCTGGGCGACAAAGTGACCAAGCTGACGATGGAAATCGGCATGAAGGCGTTCCAGAATCCGGACGAAGTCGGCGCCGCCTGCGTGCCTTACCTGCGCGTGGTCGGCCACATGATCTACAGCTATCTGTTCGCGCAGATGGCCAAGATCGCCCTGGAAAAAAATGGAGCCGCCGAGGCCCAGGGTGATAAATTTTACACCGCCAAACTGGCGACCGCGCGTTTCTATTTCGCCCGCCTGCAACCTGAGACGGCAACCCTGATCCGCCAGGCGCGCTCCGGTTCGGCCAACCTGATGGCACTCGACGCAGACCTGTTCTAAGACTTGAGGAAAATATGACCAATTTCATCGTTAAAAAAGTAGCCGTCCTCGGCGCCGGCGTGATGGGCGCGCAGATCGCCGCCCATTGCATCAACGCGAAAGTGCCGGTGGTGCTGTTCGACCTGCCGGCGAAGGAAGGACCTAAGAATGGCATCGTGCTGCGCGCCATCGACAACCTGAAAAAGCTGTCGCCTGCGCCGCTGGGCAACAAGGATGACGCATCGCTGATCCAGGTCGCCAACTACGAAGACAACCTGGACTTGCTGGCCGGCTGCGACCTGATCATCGAAGCGATCGCCGAGCGCATGGACTGGAAACACGACCTGTATAAAAAGGTCGCGCCGCATATCGCACCGAACGCGATCTTCGCGTCGAACACGTCCGGCCTGTCGATCAACAAGCTGGCCGACGGCTTCGACGCAGAACTGAAAGCGCGCTTTTGCGGCGTGCACTTCTTCAACCCGCCGCGCTATATGCACCTGGTGGAATTGATCCCGACCGTGTCGACCAGGCCGGCCATCCTCGACCAGCTGGAAGTGTTCCTGACCACCACGCTGGGCAAGGGCGTCGTGCGCGCCAAGGACACCCCGAACTTCATCGCCAACCGGGTCGGCATCTTCGGCATGCTGGCGATCATCCACGAAGCTGAAAAATTCGGCCTGACCGTGGACGTGGTCGACGACCTGACCGGTGCCAAGCTGGGCCGCGCCAAGTCGGGCACCTTCCGCACCGCGGACGTGGTCGGCCTGGACACCATGGGCCATGTAATCAGGACCATGCAGGACAACCTGGCCGGCGATCCATTCTTCGGCGTCTACCAAACCCCGGCGGTGCTGGCATCGCTGGTTGAAAAAGGCGCGCTGGGCCAGAAGAGCGGCGCCGGCTTCTACAAAAAAGTCGGTAAAGAGATTCAACGCCTGGACTTCGCCAGCGGCGAATACGTGAGCGGCGGCGGCAAGGCCGCCGACATCATCGCCCGCATCTTGAAAGAAAAAGATCCGGTCAAGAAAATGAAGGCGCTGCGCGAATCGACCAATCCGCAAGGCCAGTTCCTGTGGGCGATCTTCCGCGACGCGTTCCACTACATCGCCGTGCACCTGGACACCGTGGCCGACAATGCGCGCGACATCGATTTCGCGATGCGCTGGGGCTTCGGCTGGAACGTCGGCCCGTTCGAAACATGGCAAGCGTCGAACTGGCTGCAAGTGGCGAACTGGGTCAGGGAAGACATCGCCGCCGGCCAGGCGCTGTGCGACGCGCCGCTGCCAGCGTGGGTGTTCGAAGGCCCGGTCGCCGAACAGGGCGGCGTGCATACGCCTGAAGGTTCCTATTCCGCCATCTCGAAATCGTTCGTGCCGCGCTCGACGCTGGCCGTGTACGAGCGCCAGCCATTCCGCGCGCCAGTGCTGGGCAGCGGCGCCGCCGACGGCAAGACCGCCGGCACCACGGTATTCGAGGACGACTCCGTGCGCGTCTGGCATACCGGCGACGAAGTACTGATCATCTCGTTCAAGACCAAGATGCACGTGATCGGCGAAGGCGTGATCAATGGCTTGAAACTGGCGCTGGCGGAAGCCGAAAAGAACTTCAAGGGCCTGGTGATCTGGCACGCTGATGCGGCCGAAGGCGGTGCGTTCTCGGCTGGCGCCGACCTGCAATCGGCGCTGCCTGCGTTCATGCAGGGCGGCGTCAAGGCGGTCGATCCGATCATCGCCGAGCTGCAAAAAACCTTCCTGTCGCTGAAATACGCGAACGTGCCGGTGATCGCCGCGGTGGCGGGCCTGGCGCTGGGCGGCGGCTGCGAGCTGGCGCTGCACGCGTCGAAACGCGTGGCCTCGATCGAGTCCTATATCGGCCTGGTGGAAGTGGGCGTCGGCCTGATCCCGGCCGGCGGCGGCTTGAAGGAAGCGGCGCTGCGCGCCTGCAAGGAAGCCAAGGGCAACGACATCCTGCAATTCCTGAAAGTCGGCTTCACCAATGCGGCCACCGCCAACGTGTCGAAATCGGCGCTCGAAGCGCAAAAAATGGGTTACCTGAAAGAAGACGACGTGATCGTGTTCAACCCGTACGAATTGCTGCACGTCGCCAAGGTCGAAGCGCGCGCGCTGTTCGACGCCGGCTTCCGTCCGCAACTGCCATCGCCGATCCAGGTCACCGGCCGCTACGGCTGGGGCACGATCAAGGCGCAACTGGTGAATATGCGCGACGGCGGCTTCATCTCGGCGCACGACTTCAAGCTGGGCGAAATGATCGCCGAGATCGTGTCGGGCGGCGACGTGGACCAGGGCAGCTTTGTCAGCGAGCAGTGGTTGCTGGACATGGAACGCAAGGCCTTCCTGGAATTGCTGAACCATCCTAAAACCCAGGAACGCATCATGGGCATGATGCAAACCGGCAAGCCAGTGCGCAACTAATCGAAAGAAGATAATGAGCAAACAACTTCAAGACGCATACATCGTCTCCGCAACCCGCACGCCGATCGGCAAGGCGCCGCGCGGCATGTTCAAGAACACCCGCCCGGACGATCTGCTGGTCAAAGTGCTGCAATCGGCATTGGCGCAAGCGCCTGGCCTGGATCCGGCGCTGATCACCGACGCCATCATCGGCTGCTCGTTCCCGGAAGCGGAACAGGGTTTTAACATCGCCCGCAACTCGGTGCTGCTGGCCGGCTTGCCGAAAACCGTCGGCGGCGTCACCGTCAACCGCTACTGCGCATCGGGCATCACCGCGATCGCCATGGCGGCCGACCGCATCCGCGTCGGCGAAGCCGACGTGATGATCGCCGGCGGCATCGAATCGATGTCGATGGTGCCGATGATGGGCCATCACCCATCGATGAACCTGGACATGTTCAGCGACGAAAACATCGGCATGGCCTACGGCATGGGCTTGACCGCCGAAAAAGTGGCGGCGCAATGGAAAGTGTCGCGCGAGCAGCAGGACGCGTTCTCGGTCGAGTCGCACCGCCGCGCCATCGCCGCGCAGCAAGCCGGTTTCTTCAAGGCGGAAACCACGCCGGTCGAAATCATCACCCGCACGCCTAACCTGGCCACCGGCCAGGTCGACGTAAAACGCCGCACGGTCGACACCGACGAAGGCGCGCGCGCCGATTCGACGCTGGAGTCGCTGGCCAAGCTGAAACCGGTATTCGCCGCCAAAGGTTCGGTGACCGCCGCCAACAGCTCGCAAATGTCGGACGGCGCCGGCGCGCTGCTGATCGTCAGCGAAAAAATCCTGCGCGAGCACAACCTGACTCCGCTGGCGAAATTCTCGTCGTTCGCGGTGCGCGGCGTGCCGCCTGAAATCATGGGCATCGGCCCTAAATTCGCCATCCCCGCCGCCTGCGCGGCGGCCGGCATCACCCAGGACCAGCTGGACTGGATCGAGCTGAACGAAGCGTTCGCGGCGCAAGCGCTGGCCGTGATCGGCGACCTGGGCCTGGATCCTGCGAAAGTCAATCCGATGGGCGGCGCGATCGCGCTGGGCCACCCGCTGGGCGCGACCGGCGCGATCCGCGCCGCGACCGTGATCCATGCGCTGCAGCGCACCAGGCAGAAATACGGCATGGTCACCATGTGCGTCGGCGCCGGCATGGGCGCGGCAGGAATTTTTGAGCGCGTATAAGTGGCAGGCTGAATATCAGCTGACATAACAAACAGGGCGCTGTGGACAACCTCGGCGCCTTTTATTTTTTGGAGACGATATGGATATTTTGTGCAGCAAGAGCGACGGCATCCTCACGCTTGAATTCAACCGCCTGGAACGCAAGAACGCCATCACGGGGGCGATGTACCAAACCCTGGCCGATGCGCTGGTGGCGGCCGAAACCGATGACGGCGTGCGCGCTATCCTGATCACGGGTAAACCCGAGATTTTCACGGCCGGCAACGACCTCGACGACTTCATGAAAACCGCGCGTCCGCAAGACGGCACACTCGACGAACAGCGTCCGGTATTCCAGTTCATGCGCGCGCTGTACGGCAGCAGCAAGCCGGTGGTGGCGGCGATTGCCGGCCCGGCCATCGGCATCGGCACCACGCTGCTGATGCATTGCGACCTGATCTACGCGGCCGACAACGCCAAGTTCTCGATGCCGTTCGCGCAGCTGGGCCTGTGCCCGGAATTCGCGTCCAGCCTGCTGCTGGCGCAAATCGCCGGCTACCCGCGCGCCGCCGAAAAACTGATGCTGGGCGAATCCTTCCCGGCCCAGGAAGCGCTGCAAATGGGGCTGGTGTCGAAGGTCTTGCCTTTGGCGGAATTGATGCCGTTCGCGCGCGGCCAGGCCGCCAAGCTGGTGGCGTTGCCGGCCGCGTCGATCCGCGCCACCAAACGGCTGATGAAGCAGAGCCGGCTGGCGCCGATGCAGGCCGCGATCGCCGAGGAAAACCAGCAATTCAGCGACATGCTGGGCGCGCCGGAAGCGAAGGAAGCGTTTACCGCATTCTTTGAGAAGCGCAAGCCGGATTTCTCGAAGTTTGGCTGATGAACGCAGCAAGCCGCTGCGCGGCTTGCTGCACGCTGTGGCATCAGACCGTCGGGATGGTGCCGCCGTCGATGACGTAGTCGGCGCCGTGTATCGACGCCGCGCGATCGGAGGCGAGGAAGGCCACCAGTTCCGCGACTTCTTCCGGCTTGCCCGGCCGGCCGATCGGAATGCCGCCCAATACCGCCATCAGTTTCTGCAGCGCCTGCTCCTCGGTGATGCCGTCGTGCTGCGCCCAGCGCCGTATCATCGCTTGCGCGGCGGTGGTTTCGATGAAGCCGGGCGATACGCTATTGACGCGGATGCCCTTGGGACCGAATTCCTTGGAGAGCCCCTTGCTGTAGTTGACCAGCGCGGCCTTGGCGGCGGCGTAGGCCAGCGTGGAATCGTATAGCGGCAGGCTGCGCTGGATCGAGGCGATATGGATGATGACGCCGTATTGGCGCTCGACCATTCCCGGCAGGAAGGCGCGGTCCAGCCGTACCGCCGTCAGCAGGTTGCCTTGCAGCGCGTCTTCCCATATGGCGTCGGTCAGCGCCAGCGCACCGCCGCCGGAGCTGGTCGAGCCGCCGACGTTGTTGATCAGGATGTCGATGCCGCCCAGCCTGGTATTGGTCTCGCGGATCACGCTGTCGATGCCGGCCCGGGTGCCGATATCGGCGGCGATGAAGTGCACGCCTTGCGGCAAGTCATCGACTGCGTTGCGCGCCGTGGTGACGATGCTGGCGCCGCGCTCCAGCATCAGCTTCAGCGTCGCGGCGCCCATGCCCTTGGTGCCGCCGGTGATCAGGACACGTTTATCCTCGAAGTCGGCAGCGCCGATGGTGTTATGCATGCCATTCATGCCGTGATCTCCAGCATGGCGATGCCGTCGCCGGCCAGCGTGAAGGCAAACGCCATTTGCAAGGGACTGCCGGGGAAATTCCCGCTGACGGTGGTGCTGACCGTGCAGCGCTCGTCATGCGTCTGTGCGGCGTCCGGGACGATGATGGCGCTGTATTTTTTGCTGCTATCTTCTTTCCAGGCCTTGATGGCGTCGTGGCCCTGATGAACTTTGTTATTGTCGCGCACCACGCCATCGCTGGCGAAGCAGCGGGCAATACCGCCGATATCCTTGGTGTTTTCGGCGTGGAAATAGTCGGCGACGACTTGGGGTAATGTCAGTGACATGCTGCATCCTTGTGCGGGAGTTGAGGGTGCAGCCATGATAGGTGCTGCGATTGCGGCGAGATATCCCATGCTGGTATATGAACTTTGAACAAGAAGTTCATAACGGGGGCCAGTGTCCACCCACTAAATAATGCCGCCAGGCTGACTTTTTGGGATAATCCACGCCTCGACAATTCCCCGACAAGACCATCATGAAAAGCAGTTCCAAAGGCGGCCTGGTGTATTCCACCGAAGTGGGCCGCACCTGTCCCGGCTGCCGCCAGGCGTTGGCGGTCTGCAGCTGCAAGACGAGCGCCAAGGCGGCGCCGGCCGGCGACGGCCAGGTGCGCGTGTCGCGCCAGACCAAGGGCCGCAGCGGCAAGTGCGTGACGCTGGTCAAGGGCGTGGCGCTCGATGGACTGGCGCTGGCCGCGCTGGGCAAGCAGTTGCGCACCGCCTGCGGCAGCGGCGGCACGGTCAAGGATGGCGTGATCGAAGTGCAGGGCGACCATTGCGAGCTGGTGCTGGAGACATTGATAAAGCTCGGCCACCAGGCCAGGCGCAGCGGCCAGTAGCCCCGGCTGGCGGGCGCGCCGCGACGCCGTGAAATCTGGCTTTAGCGGCCTTATTTGTCGCATGCGTCGATCGGTCCGTCTTGCGCGGTGGCGCACATGAACGACGGGCATTTGACGGCCTGGTCGCATACCCAGGGTGCCTTTCCGCTGCGCGGCGATGTGGCGCTCGACGCCGCCTTGCTGGCGCGCGCCGTCGCCGGCCATCCGGTCAAGGTGCAATGGATGCGTGCCGATGAATTCGGCTGTACGCCTTTCGGACCGGCGATGACGACGCAGATCCAGGCCATCCTGTCCGCCGAGCGGTTTTTAATTGTGACGCCCTGGTTGGCGGCGCTGATTTTTCAAGTTGGCATTATTGCTGGAATGGTATGATCATCGGAAAAATTATTTTCCAGATTCCCATGTCCGACCATCCATCCCGTCCATCCGTCCGCGCCGGCCAGCGGCATGAGCACCATTTTCATGTGCGGCGATCCGCACGGCCGTTTCAGCCACATCGTCGATGCCGTGCTGGAGGAGCGTCCCGCCGCCGTGATCTTGCTGGGCGACCTGGACTTGCAGCGCCCGCTGCACGAGGAGCTGGCGCCGATTATCGGCGTCACCGATATCCGCTGGATCCACGGCAACCATGAAACGGATTCCGAGCTGCATTACGATCATCTGTTCGGCTCGCGCCTGGCCGATCGGGGCTTGCATGGCCGGGTCGTGGAGGTGGCCGGCTTGCGCGTCGCCGGCATCGGCGGCGTATTCCGGGGCAAGATATGGGATGGCCAGCATCCCCGCTTCGATAGCCAGCAAAGTTATTTGCGGGTGCATGGCAAGGGTAATGACTGGCGCGGCGGGCTGCCGCTGCGTCACCGCTCCAGTATTTTCCCGTCCGATATCGCCGGCCTGCAACACCTGCAGGCCGACATCCTGGTCACGCATGAGGCGCCCGACCTGCATCCGCACGGCTTTGCGCCGTTGTCGGCGCTGGCCCGCAGCATGGGCGTGCGCGCCGCGTTCCATGGCCATCATCACGCAACCATCGTGTATCCGGATGGCGTCTGGCGCGGAGTCGCGCTGCGCGAGATTTTTCGCTACAGATTCTGACCCGCTGGTATCGCCAACCAGCAGGCGCTTGAACTGCGACATCAGGTCCGGAGCATGGCGGATTGCGCTGCGACGAATTTATTTTTTGCTGGCTGCATCCAAATGGCAGGCTGGCGGGTAGTACAGGTATCGGTGCCGAAAGCCGATATCACCACACCCACCAGGAGAACCTCATGAAAGCTACCGTCCACGCTTGCGCCGCCTTGTCCGCCGTTGCCGCCATCGCCTTGCTGTCCGGCTGCGCGCCGTTGTCGCCGAACTATACGCAAGATGCGCTGGCCGACGCCGTCAAGGTGCCGGCCGGTCACCGGGTCGCGCTGCACACCGTCGGTGTCGGCCAGATTACCTATGAGTGCCGGGCTAAAAAAGATGCGCCGGGGCAGTTCGAATGGGCGTTTGCCGGTCCCGATGCGGCGTTGAACGACCGCAGCGGCACCAGGGTCGGCAAATATTACGGTCCGCCAGCGACCTGGGAAAGCGTGGACGGCTCGAAAGTGACGGCTACCCAGCTGGCCGTATCGCCCGCCGGCGCCGGCAATATTCCGCACCAGCTGGTGAAGGCGAATCCGGCCAGCGGCAGCGGCGTCATGAGCGGCGTGACTTATATCCAGCGCGTCGCCACCATCGGCGGCGTGGCGCCGGCCAGCGTGTGCGGCGCCGCTAATCCGGGCAGCAGACAAACAGTCGGCTACCAGGCCGATTACATTTTCTGGAAGGCGGCGTAAGGCCGGTTCAGCAGGACGGGATGGCGCGCCGATATTGTCTATAATGCATGAGCTTTATCTGGCCCATCCACTCCTTCTGATTGGCGACCACCTTGACTGCCGACTCTTCTTCCTTCGATTACGACGCCGCGCTGCGCGCCTGCGCGGCTGGCGAGCGCCGCGCGCTGCAACGGCTGTATCAGCAGGAAAGCCGCTATCTGCTGGGCGTGGCGCTGCGCATCGTGCGCGAGCGCCAACTGGCGGAAGACGTGCTGCACGACGCCTTCATCAGCATCTGGAACCGCGCCGCCAGTTTCGATCCGCGGCGCGGCGCCGGGCGCGGCTGGATCTACAGCGTGGTGCGCCACCAGGCGCTGAACCTGGTGCGCGCGCGCGACCATGAGGTATCGGCCGGCGAGGAGGAGGTGCAGGCGCTGCTGGATGCCGGCGCTGCGCCCGATGCGCCGGAGGCGTTTGAACTGCATGCCAGCATGGGCAAGCTGAACGATTGCCTGGGGCATCTGGACCCGCCCAAGCGCAGCAGCATTGTGTACGCCTACGTCGACGGTTGTTCGCACAGCGAGATCGCGCAACGCCTGAAGGCGCCGCTCGGCTCGGTCAAGGCGTGGATCAAGCGCGGCCTGGGCGCATTGCGGGAGTGTATGGGATGACCGAATTGGCCGACGATGTGATGCAACTGGCGGGCGAATATGTGCTTGGCACGCTGAGCCTGGCCCAGCGTAGGCAAGTCGAGCGGCGCATGCCGCACGAACCCGCGTTGCGGCATGCGGTGGATGACTGGGAGCGCCGTTTGCTGCCGTTGACGGCGCTGGCCGAGGCGCAGCAGCCGTCGGCGCAGTTGTGGCCGCGTATCGAGCGCAGCTTGCCGATGCCGCGGCGGGGGCGGGTAGGCCAGTCCGGCGGCTGGCGCGCCTGGTGGGACAGCCTGTGGCTGTGGCGCGGCTTGACGGCCGGCGGTGTCGCCGTCGCCGCAGTGCTGGCGCTGCTGGTGGCCGGCAAGCTGGCCGAGCCGGCGCCACAGCCCGGGTATATGGTGGTGCTGGTGCAGCCGCAAGACAGGGCGCCCGGCTGGGTGGTGCAAACCGGCAGCCGCAATCAATTGAGCCTGACGCCGCTGGGGCAGGTCGCGCTGCCGAAGCAAAAGGCGCTGCAATTCTGGACCAAGGGCAATGACTGGAACGGTCCGCGTTCGCTGGGGCTGGTCAATCCGGGCCAGAGCAAGCGGCTCGTCATGGATCAATTGCCGCCGGTGCAGGCGGATCAATTATTTGAAATCACGCTGGAGCCGGAGGCCGGTTCCCCGACCGGCAAGCCGAGCGGGCCGGTGTTGTTTATCGGCCGCGCCGTCAAGGTCATGTAAGTATTGTGCGAGGCCGGCGGCTACAGGATTTTTTGCAGCTCGACAATATCGACCGGCTTGACCAGCTCGACGATAAAGTTTTGATCGAAAGCGGCGTTCTCCGGTTTGCCGGCCCGGTTGATATAGCCGCAGGGATTGCACACCACGCGGCACGCGCCGATGCGCTAATCGAGCGTATCGTGCATGTGGCCATGCACCCATAAATCGGCTTGCGCGACCAGGCCGTCGAGCTGCGACGCGAACGCGGCGGAGCAGGGATCGGTGGCGTATTTCCGCGCCACCGACAAGATCGACGGCGCCATGTGCGTGATGACTACGCTGCGGCCGTCGAATGGCTGCGCCAGCTTTTCCGTCAGCCACGCCGCGTGCAGCGCATGCAGTTGCGCCGTGTCGTGCGGCGCCAGCTTGCGGCCCCCTTCGCTGGCCAGGCCGAGGCGTTTATAGTCCGGCATACAGGTGAGAGGTGAGCGCCGCATCCATCGCGCCTTGGCGCGCTTCTTCAACGGGCTCCAGCCGTGGAGTGAACGCGGACCACGCCAAGCGGCTTGCACGTATGCTCGCCTTTTTGGATCGTGCATCGACTCCCGCCGAGCTGGATATCCCCGGCTGGCGATTACATCCCTTACATGGTGAGCTGGCGGGATTCTGGTCGCTGACGGTCAGTGGAAACTGGCGCATCATTTTTCGCTTTAGCGGCGCTGACGTCGAGATGCTGGATTATCTGGACTATCATTAAACAAACTTGGATCGCAGACTTGGATCGTCTTGAAAGAGGTAAGTAATGGCGCTGTTCAATCCCCCGCATCCCGGTGAAACGTTGCTGGAAGATGTGATGTCTGCGCTGAATATCAGCGTTACCGAACTGGCACGGCGCCTCGGGCTGGCGCGCGAAACATTGTCCCGCATTATGCATGGCCGTGCTCCGGTCAGCCCTGACCTGGCGGTGCGCCTTGAGCGTGCCGGAATCGGCCGTGCCCGCACCTGGCTGCTGGTACAGGCTGACTATGATTTGTGGCAAGCCGAACACAGGAAGCAGCCGCCCATCGAACGCTTTGCATCGTTTTCCTGAACCTTCCCCTGTGCAAATTTACAACTGTTGAAACTTGATATAAGGATATCTCAAAAGATTCTTTATCGACTATCTTGGCGAACGTTAAGATTGCCGGGTTTGCCGATGCATCTATCCATCATCGGCATTTATCCACGCCTATTTTGGGGAAACAGTCTTGACAGTCCGCCACCGCCACACCCGCCACTCCCTGCCGCTGCGCCGTTTGATGCTGGCCAGTTCGGTCTTGCTGGCGCTGAGCCCGCCCGCGCTGGCCGACGATGATGCGGCTGTCGATCAAGTCACGGTGGTCGGTTCGCGCGCGAAAAACCGCACGGTGTTCGACAGCACGGTGCCGATCGACCGTTTCAGCACGCGCGACGTGGCGAATGCCTTGTCGACCGGCGAGCTGGGCGCGGCGCTGCAAAACTTGTCGCCGTCGATCAATTTCCCGCGTATCGAATCGAGCGGCGCGTCCGATTCGGTGCGCGGCATCCAGTTGCGCGGCTTGGCGCCGGACCAGGTGCTGGTGCTGATCAACGGCAAGCGGCGCCACACCAATGCGGTGCTCGACACCGAAAGCAGTTTCAGCGGCACGGTGCCGGTCGACGTCAATGCGATACCGCCCGGCGCGATCGACCATATCGAAATCCTGCGCGACGGCGCCGGCGCCCAATACGGCAGCGACGCGGTGGCGGGCGTGATCAATATCGTGCTGAAAAACGCCAGGAGCGGCGGTTCGGCGTCGCTCGGCTACGGCGCCAACCATACCGATTTCAAGCCGACCAATCAGCGCCTGACGGATGGCCAGACCAGGATCGTCAACTTCGATTACGGCGTGCCGCTGGGCGACGCGGGCTTTTTCCGCTTTGGCGCGGAAAACCGGCGCCGTTCGCCGACCGAGCGCGCCGGGACTAGCGACGCCGGCTGGACCTCGTCGAATGCGACCCCGGCCGACCTGGCGCTGGACGGCAAGGTGTTGTTCAAGTCCGGCGATTCGAAGCAAGACAATAATTACCTGTTCTATAACACCTTGCTGCCCTTGAGCGGCGCGGTCGACCTGTACTCGTTTGCCACGCTGAACCAGCGCAAGTCCGACGGCAGCGCCTATTTCCGCTATCCGGGCGACCCGTCGAATGTACCCGGCCTGTATCCGAACGGCTACCGGCCGGTGACGCAGGGCGACAAGACCGACTTCAGTCTGGTCGGCGGCGCGCGGCTGGCGCAGGGGGCGTGGAATCTCGATTTGTCGGCCCGTCATGGCAGCGACAAGTTCCGCTACGACGTGACGCATAGCGCCAACGCCTCGCTGGGCGCTGCCAGTCCGACCAGTTTTCACCTGGCCACCTTCGACTTCCAGCAAGATGCATTGAACCTGGATGGCACGCGCGAACTCGACCTGGGCCTGGCGGCGCCGGTCAACCTGGCGCTGGGCGCCGAATTCATGCGCGAAACCTACAAGAGCAGAGCGGGCGATGCGGCCTCGTATGCGGCCGGTCCGGTGCCGGACGCGCCTCCGGGCGCGCAGGCCGGGCCGGGCTTGCGGCCGGCCGATGTCTTCGACGGCAGCCGCAACATCCGTTCGGTGTATGCCGACCTGGAAAGCGAGCTGACCAGGAAATTGTTGCTTGGCCTGGCGGCGCGTTATTCCGATTACAGCGATTTCGGCAGCGCCTCGACCGGCAAGTTGTCAGCACGCTACAAGCTGGCCGACACTTTCCTGTTGCGGGGTTCGGTGTCGAACAGTTTCCGCGCGCCGGCACTGGTGCAAACCGGTTTCCGTTTTTCCACGCTCAATTTCAATGCCGACGGCAGCGCCTTGCAAACCGCGGCGCTGCTGCCGGCCAGCGATGCGCTGGCGCAGGCATTCGGCGCCCAGTCTTTAAAACCGGAAAAGTCGAACAATATTTCGCTGGGCTTCGCGTGGCGCGCCACGCCGGCCACCAGCCTGACGCTGGACGCTTACCGTATCAAGATCAAGGACCGCATCACGCGCAGCAGCGATGTGCAAAGCGATGCCGTGACCAGCTATCTGGCCAGCATCGGCCGCGCCGATATCCAGTCGGTGGCGTTCCTGGCCAACCTGCTCGACACCACCACCCAGGGTTACGATGCGGTGTTGAACCACGATGTGAGCCTGGCCGGCGGCAAGCTGAATCTGAATGCCGCGCTGAACCTGAACCGGACCAGGCTCGACCAGGTGCGACAAAGTTCCGACGCGCTGTCGAAGATCGATCCCGCGCTGACCTTGCTGAGCGATACCACGCTGTTCCGCATCAAGCACGCTTCGCCGTCGAGCAAGCTGATCCTCGGCGCCGATTGGCAGGGCCAGGCGTGGGGATTGCAACTGCGCACCACGCGCTTCGGCGCGCTACAGGATTTTGTCTATGACGACGAAGCACCGCTGATCGATGGCGTGCATGCGCAGCGTTTTGCTGCCGTGTGGTCGGTCGACCTGGAAGCGCAATGGAAGTTGAGCAAGCAATTGACGCTGGCGCTCGGCGGCAACAATATTTTCGACCGTTATCCGCAGCGCGTGCGCCAGACCAATAACGCCACCTACGGCGGCGCCTTGCCGTATAACTTCATCAACCCGATCGGCGTCAACGGCGCCTATTATTATGCGCGCCTGAATTACACTTTTTAACGCTCTTTTTTAAATCGTCACCCCCTCTTTCACCACTTCTTTATCAGGCACACTATGGCATCCCGTTTTTCCAAATTCATCGCACTGGCCGTCTTCAGCACCCTGCTGATGGCAAAAGCCCAGGCCGGTTCGGCGCTGGTCCTGCTGACCGATTTCGGCACTGCCGACGGCGCGGTCTCGGCCATGCACGGCGTCGCTTACGGCGTCGATCCGACGCTGGCCGTGTCCGACCTGACGCACCAGATTCCCGACTACAATATCTGGCTGGGCGCCTACCGCTTGTACCAGACCGCCAATTACTGGCCGCAAGGCAGCGTGTTTGTCGCGGTGGTCGATCCGGGCGTCGGCACCAGCCGCAAGTCGGTGGTGCTGAAAACCAAAGGCGGCCGTTATTTCGTCGGTCCCGACAATGGCTTGTTCACGCTGATCGCGGAACGCGACGGCGTGGCGGAATTGCGCGAAATCGACGAGTCGGTCAATCGCCTGGCCGGCTCGGCCGAGTCCTACACCTTCCATGGCCGCGACGTGTACGCCTATGTCGGCGCGCGCCTGGCGTCCGGCAAGATCACCTATGAACAAGTCGGCCCGAAGTTGCCTGACGATGCGGTGGTCAAGATCGCTTACCAGCAACCGGTGCGCAACGGTAATGTGCTTCGCGGCATCATCCCGGTCTTGGATGAAAAATACGGCAACGTCTGGACCAATATCCCGAAAGCGCTGCTCGATGAATTGAACGTCAAGGCCGGCGACTTGTTGCAAGTGCGTTTGCTGCACGGCGGCAAGCAAGTGGCGCAAGTGACCGCGCCGTTCGAACACACGTTCGGCGGCGTGGCCAAGGGCAAGCCGCTGGTCTACCTGAACAGCTTGCTGGACGTGGCGGTGGCGATCAGCCAGGGCAACTTTGCCGCCAAGCACCACATCCAGTCGGGCGTCGATTGGGAAGTCGAAGTGACGAAAGCGGGCCCGACTGCCGCAGCGAAATAAGTCTTCGGCTATAGTGGCGCATAAACCGGTGTGCCGGGCTGTGCGGCCCGCATGCCGGTCATTTTGTCGATCGCCAAGGAATTTTCTTGATTTCTCCGTTAGAAATAGCCGCCAACGCGGTCATGACCGTGTCCATTGTGTTGGCTGGTCGCAATATCGTCCATTCCTGGTGGCTGGGCATCATTGGCTGCAGCCTGTTCGCAATCCTGTTTTACGACGTCAGGCTGTACGCCGATGTCGTCCTGCAACTCTTTTTCATCGCCACCTGCGCCATTGGCTGGGTGCAATGGCTGCGCGGCGCCAAGGGCAAACCGTTGCCGATCACCCGCGTCAACCTGCGGGCGCTGGGGGCCATGGTCGCCGCCGGCATGGCCGCGACGGTGGTCTACGGCTTGCTGTTGCATACCTTCACCAGCGCGTATGCGCCGTTCATCGATTCCACGGTGTTGGTATTTAGCATCATCGCGCAATTGCTGCTGATGGGGCGGCGCCTGGAAACCTGGGCTTTCTGGCTGCTGGTCAATACCGTCGCCGTGCCGCTGTACGCCAGCCGCGGACTGTATCTGACTGCCGTGCTGTATGGCGCTTACTGGATCAACGCCGTCGTGTCGTGGGGCTGGTGGCGGGTGCAGATGCGCCGCACAGCATGAATGTATCTTCGCGCTTTAGACATAAAATGCATATGCAAGCGATTTTAAATTCGTTCGCCTAATGAAATTGCACAGTTATAGTGCAAGTTCTCAAGATTCACCGGTTCATGTCATGTTGTCTTTCACTACCCCTCTGTCCGACGTCATTAGCCCGATGCTGCCCATGCGATGCATGGCGCGGCGTTCGCGGTCGATTCCCTAGTTTTTCCCGCTAGTCCGCGTCCCATTGCCACCACGCCGTTGTCAACAACGGCGCGGTAAGAACTCCTTTTTCCCCCGAAAAAGATAGCAATCCATCCCAATCCCAATAAGAGGAACCCATGTTGATCAAGCCACTCAGTATTACCCTGGCGATCGCCGCCGCCTTCCCGTCGTTCGCCGCGGCGCAAGAACTGGAACGCGTCGTCGTCACCGGTTCGAATATCCGCGTCACGCAAAAAGAGGGCGCCAGCGCGGTGCAAGTGATCACTGCCAAGGAGCTGCAGGCCAGCGGCAAGTCCAGCATCGCCGACGTGCTGCGCTCGATTTCCGCCAATAGCGGCAATAGCTACAACGAACAATATACCGGCAGTTTTTCAGCCGGCACCGCCGGCCTGTCGCTGCGCGGCCTGGGCCAGAAAAATACGCTGATCCTGGTCAATGGCAAGCGCGTCAGCAGCTATGCGACGGCGCAGGATTTGCGCGAAACCTTCGTCGACCTGAACAGCTTGCCGATGGCGGCGGTGCAGCGCATCGAAGTGCTGAAGGATGGCGCCTCGTCGGTGTACGGTTCCGATGCGGTGGCCGGCGTGGTCAACATCATTTTGTACAAGGAATTCACCGGCACCGAATTGACGGCCCAGGTGGGCGGTTCGACCGAAGGCACCGGCCAGAAAGAGAAGAGCGCGGCGCTGCAGACCGGCTTTGGCCAACTGGAAAAAGATGGCTACAGCCTGGTGTTGTCGGTCGATGCGCAACAGCGCGACAAATTGCAGCAAAGCGATGTGTCGTGGCTGCGCGACGCCGATTTCCGCAACCAGCAGCGCGGCGCGCTGGCGTGGGTGCCGACCAGCTACGCCGGCACCGATCCGACCAATATACTGGGCGGCGCGGGCGGACCGCTGCAATTGACGCCGTACAACAGCATTACGCCAGGCAAGAGTGGCAATGTGCTGGCCTATAATCCGGCGCCGTACCGCACCTTGATTCCCGGCATCCAGCGGGTGCATACGTCGGCGCGCGCCACCGTGCGCCTGAACCAGGATACTGAAGCCTACGCTGAAATCCTGAACAGCTATTCGCGCGCCGACCAGACCTTCAGCGCGCCGCTGACCGTCAGCAGCAACTTACGCGCCTGGAACAATGGCAAGCAAGCCCTCGATAGCATCCCGGTGGTATTGCCGGTCGGTCATCCGAACAACCCGGGCAATACGCCGCTGCCATTCACCGCCACGCTGTTCGACCTGGGACCGCGCATGAAGTCGGACAAAGTCGAGTTTTACCGCGCGCTGGCCGGCGCCAAGGGCACGCTGGCGGGCTGGGACTGGGATGCGTCGTACGGCCACTCGGCCAGCAAGCTGGAGGAAACGGTACAGAATTTCGTCAACCGCTACGAATTCGAGAAAGTCCTGGCCGAAGGAAGCTACAACTTTGTCGACCAGTCGAAAAATAGTGAGGCGGTGCGCAATCGTTTGCGCCTGTCGACGCTGCGTCCGGCCGAGTCGACGCTCGACACCGTCGACTTCTCGGCGGCCCGCGAATTATGGCAATTGCCGGCCGGCACGGTCGGCTTCGCGGCCGGTGCGCAATGGCGCCGCGAGAAAATGAATTCGCACACCTCGAGCGCCGTCTTGTCCGGCACTGAATTGCGTCCGGCCATCAATATCATCGACGGTTCGCGCGATGTGTCGGCGCTGTTCGCCGAATTCAATATTCCGGTGATCAAGGACTTGAACCTGAACCTGGCCGGCCGCAACGACCGCTACAGCGATTTCGGCAGCGCTTTTTCGCCGAAGGCCAGCGTGCGTTACCAGGCTGCCGATTGGCTGTTGCTGCGCGGCACATTGTCGCGCGGTTTCCGCGCGCCGTCGTTGCCGGAAATCACCAACAGTACCTCGGTCAGCTACGACAACGTGATCGACCCGCGCGATCCGGTGACGCCGAACCAGAAGCGCGGCGTGACCTATCTCACGGTGGCCAATCCCGCTTTGCAGCCGGAGCGCTCGAACAACCTGAACCTGGGCTTCGTCATCGCGCCGACCAGTAACAGCAGCCTGGGCGTCGATTATTACCGGATCAAGCAAAAGGGCGTGATCGGCACCGAAAGCGCCGACACCATCATCGCCAATGAAGCGGCGTTCCCGGCGAAAGTCGCGCGCGATGCGCAAGGTCGCATCACCACGCTGTTCCGCCAGTACCGCAACCAGGGCGACCGCGAAGTGTCCGGCATCGATATCGATGCGCGTCACCGCTTGCTCGGCAAGGAGTGGGGCAACCTGACCTTGAATGGCCAGTTGAGCCGGGTATTCCGCTTTGCCGAACCGCTGTCGGACGGCGCGCCGCTGACCAATGGCGCTGGCACCAATTATTTCGGCTCGATCCCGAAATGGCGCGGCGTCAGTTCGGCGACGTGGGATATCGGCCACTGGTCGAACACGCTGACCTGGACCTATGTCGGCAGCTACGCCCAGAGCACCCACCTGGATGAAAGCGTGGCGGCATTCAGCACGCTGGACCTGAACGCGTCGTGGAAGGTGACGCAGGCGGCCAGCGTCAGTTTCATCGTGCAAAACCTGGCCAACAAGCGCGCGTCCTGGGATTATTCGTCGACCAGTTCCTTCGACTTTACCCAAGCCGATCCGCGCGGCCGTTTTGCCGCGGTAAAACTGCATTACAAGTTTTAATGTGACTTGTGCGGCACGGCCTGGCCGTGTTCGCCAGAGATGGTAAAACCCACGGGGCGCTCGATGCGCCCCGTGCCGTTTTCAGCCAGGCTGATGCGGTAGGCGCTGGGCGTGATGCCCATCCGTTCGCGGAACGCGGTGGCGAAGTTGCCGGCGTTGTGAAAGCCGATCAGCAGCGCGATATCCTGCACGTCGATGTCGGTATTGCTCAACAGTTCGACGCCGCGTGCGATGCGCGCTTCGCGGATGAAGGCAAACACCGTCATGCCGGTTTGCTCGCGAAACATGTGCGTCAATTTTTCGCGGTAGGTGCCGACGCTGCGGGCGATCTCGGACAGTTGCGGCAGCGTCGCCAGGTTATCCAGGATCAGGCGCTTGACCGCGTTGACGAACACCGCGTCGGGATGCGGCAGCGCGCCCGGCGCCGTCCCGGCCGCGTCCGGCGCATGCGCCTTGCCGCTGCCGCGCGGCACCAGGTTCAGGTGCACTTCGATGCGCGCCGCCAGTTCGCCCGGTGTAAACGGTTTCGACACATAATCGACGCCGCCGACCTGCAAGCCCATGATGCGTTCGTCGACGGCGTCGGCGCCGCTGAGGAAGATCACCGGGATATCGTCGGTTTCCGGATTCGCCTTCAACAGCCGGCACGCCGTGTAGCCATCCATTTGCGGCATGCGCACATCGAGCAGGATCAGGTCGGGATGGGTGGCCAGCGCCAATTGGTAGCCTTGGAAACCATTAAAGGCGACGCTGAAACGGTACGGCTGCTCGCTCAGCAATTCCATCAGTAAGCGCTGCTCGAACGGCGAATCGTCGACGATCAGGATACTTTTTTCGGTGACTTGGCTGGGTAGATGCATAGCAGCGGGCCATTGGCCAAAAAGCAAGTGTGTGGCTTATTATGCCTCGGTTGTAAATTTTTTTCTGCTTTTCTCTGAATTCAAAAGAAATTTCGCCGTGAGCAAAAGCCGGTTTTTTTTAGATCGATAATAATTCATTCAAGCATTGATCTAAAGCAATGTCACTTGCAAAAAAATCTGTCTTGCAATTGAATAAATTTTGCCGCCGGACTACCGCATCCACGTCTCCGGCCGCGTCATTCTGATACGTTTTTTTATCGTTCGTCCTGGTTTGCGTGCCCTAAAAACCGCCGGCAATACTGTGACTATCCGCCCGGTCCGACTGGATCGGGTTCCATTGATGCTACATCATCAGGAGGTTCCATGTTACGCGCCAAATTGTCTGCCATCGCTTTGATTTCCACTGTTGCCGGATTGATGCCCGGCGTAACCGGCGCCGCCGTGTATTCGAACGGCACGAGTACCGCGACATTCGATGTGACGTTGAAAATTATCGCCAACTGCATCATCGCGGCCGCACCGCTCGACTTCGGCCAAAGTCAGGGTGTACTCACTACTGCCGTTAACGTCAATACGACGCTGAACGTCACGTGCACCGCCACCACGCCGTACAACATCGGCTTGAACGCCGGCACCGGCACCGGTTCCAGCGGCACCACGCGCTTCATGAACGGCACCGGCGGCAATACCGCGACGGTGCAGTTCAACCTGTACCAGGCCGCCGGCACCACCGTCTGGGGCAATACCCAGGGCACCGATACGCGTTCCGGCACCGGTACCGGACTGGCCCAGCCGATCACCGTGTATGGCCAGGTGCCGGTGCAGACGACGCCGATCCCGGACTCGTACAAGTCGACCATCACCGCGACTGTGTACTTTTGATCCCGCGGTTCATGAAAGAGCGCCTGCCGTTTTTTCATTTGCCGCGCCTGCCGCTGCTGGCGGTGCTGGCCTGCCTCTGGCCGGTGCCGGGCGGCGCGGCGAACCTGCAGATTTCGCCGGTGATGATCAATTTCCTCGCCGAACAGAATTCGGCGGGCATCAATTTGCAGAACCTCGGCGTCGAGCCGATGGTCGGGCAAGTGCGGGTATTCCTGTGGGAACAGCAAAACGGCGACGACGTGCTGACGCCGACCCAGGAAGTGGTGGCCAGTCCGCCCATCGTCGAGGTCGCGCCGAGCAGCCGGCAAACCATCCGCCTGGTGCGCACGCAGAAAGCCGGTGGCGGGGAGCGCACTTACCGCGTACTGATCGATGAATTGGCGCGCGAGGATGGCAGCGGCAAAAGCGGGGTCGATATCCGGCTGCGTTATTCGGTGCCGGTGTTTGTCGCGGCGCCGGGCGGGCCGGGCAAGGAAAACCTGAGCTGGACTTTTTTCAGGAAGGACGGCGACTGGATGCTGCGCTTGCAAAACAGCGGCAACTACCATGCCCAGATCGGCGCCTTCAGCGTGGCCAACCAGGCCGGCAAGAAATATGTGCTCAGCGAGGGTTTGTTCGGTTATGTGCTGGCCGGCCGCATGCGCGAATGGCGTTTGCCGGTGGCCAGGGATGCCGACCTGAACGGCGCACTGACATTGACGGTGAATGTGAATGCCAAGGCGCTGATTGCAAAAAATACGACGCAAGAATGAGTTTGAGCGTAGCTCTTGATGAGGCTGCTCGATGACAGGTGCACGGCGCTACGCAAATGCTTATGTAGTGTGCTTCGCCGTGGCGGGCGCGGTGGCGGCGGTGCCGCTGGCGCGGGCCCAGAATGCCGCGCTGGCCACCTTGTCCGCCGCAGCGGGAGCGTCGGGAACACAAAACGATTTATATCTGGAGGTCACGTTGAACGCTGAAGCAACCGGCTTGATCATGCGCTTTACGCCAGCCGGCAAAGGCTTGCGCAGCAGCGTGGACAATCTGCGTCAGCTCGGGCTGGACCCGCAGCGCTTCGGCCTGTCCGTAGCGGAAGAAGTCGAGCTGGATGCGATCCCCGGCCTCAGCTATGAATACGACGCGGCCCGCCAGAGCCTGGCGCTGCGCGTCAGCGACGCCTTGCGCATGCCGTATCAAGTCAGCGCGCGCGGCAGCCAGCGCGCACCGGCGGCCACGGTGACGCCGGGCGCGGTGCTCAATTACGAAGCCTATGGCGAATTCGGCCGGCAGCGCCGGCTGGCGCTGTTCAACGAGCTGCGCTATTTCAATGCCGAGGGCGTGTTCAGCAACAGCGGCACCGCCAACTGGTCGCCGCTCGGCAATCAGTACCTGCGTTTCGACACTTTCTGGAATCATTCCAATCCGGAGACGCTGGAATCGTTCCAGGTCGGCGACGTGATTTCCTCGTCCTTGTCATGGAGCCGTTCGGTGCGCATGGGAGGCGTGCAATGGCGCAAAAATTTCCAGTTGCGGCCGGACTTGCTGACTTTCCCGGTCGCCTCGGTCGGTGGCTCGGCGCTGGTGCCATCGTCGCTGAGCCTGTATGTCAATGGCATCCAGCAATACTCCGCGAATGTGCCGAGCGGGCCGTTTGTATTGAACCAGGTCGCCGGGCTCAACGGCGCCGGCCAGGCCACCGTGATCACCCGCGATGCGCTGGGCCGCGACGTCAGCACCACGTTGCCGCTGTATGTCGATACGCGCATGCTGGCCAAGGGCCTGAGCGATTATTCGGTCGAGCTGGGCGCGCTGCGGCGCGATTACGGCAGCAAGTCGTTCAGTTATGAAAAATCGCCGGTGGCCAGCGCGTCCGGCCGCCATGGCGTCAGCGATGCGCTGACCGTCGAAGGGCACGCCGAGCTGGCCAGCGGCGTGTATAACGGCGGCGCCGGCCTGCTGTGGCGCGCCGGCCAGTCCGGCGTGTTCAATACGTCGCTGTCGGCCAGCGGCGGCACGCGTCGCGGCGCACAGCTGGGCGCCGGTTATCAATACCTGGGGCAGCGTTTCAGCATCGATGCGCAAACGCTGCGCGCCACGCCCGGTTTCGGCGACCTGGCGTCGCGCGACGGCAGCCTGACCATCCTGGCGGCCGACCGCTTGTCGCTGAACCTGGCGCTGGCCGGCAGCCAGAGCCTGAGCTTCAGTTATATAGGCTACCGGGCGCCGCAAACGCCGTCCGCGCGCATCGCCTCGCTGTCGTATTCCGTGACGCTGGCCAAGGACCTGTTCCTCAGCCTGAGTGCCTTCCAGGATTTGAACGCACGCGAGAAACGGGGCTTTTTTGCCGGACTCAGCATGGCTTTCGGCGAGCGCATGTCGGCCAGCGCCAACCTGGGCCGCCAGTCGGGGCAGGCGAACAGTACGTTCAGCCTGCTCAGCACGCCGGATTTCGGCGGCGGTTTCGGCTGGGGCTTGCAATCGGGCACTTCCGGCGATACCCGCTACCGCCAGGCGCGCCTCGAATACCTGGGCAGCGACGGGCGGCTGTCGGGCATGCTGCAAAGTGCCGGCGGCAATAACGATTCTTCGCTGGGCGCTTCGGGCGCGCTGGTGTTGATGGATGGCCACCTGGCTGCCGCGCGCCAGGTCGGCAGCGGTTTTGCGATGGTGTCCACCGGCGGCATCGCCGGCGTGCCGGTGCTGAATGAAAACCGCCAGATCGGCGTGACCGGCGGCAGCGGCTACATGCTGATCCCGAATTTGAATCCCTATGGTAATAACCAGGTCGCGGTCAGCATGGATGACTTGCCGGTCGATGCGCGGCTCAGCAGTTCGAGCATGAACGTGGTGCCGAAAATGCTGTCCGGCGTGCTGGCTGAATTCCGCGTCGAGCGCTACAGCGCCGCGACCATCATCGTGCATGGCCGCGACGGCAAGGACTTGCCGTCCGGCCTGCCGGTGCTGCATGTCGAAAGCGGCAACCGCACCTTGCTCGGTTATGACGGCATGATCTTCATCGACGATTTGCAGGCCGATAACCATGTCCGCATCGGCGACGGCGACGATCTGTGCGAAGTGCGTTTCAGCTACCGGCGCAGCGACAGCAGCGGCTTGCCGGTGATCGGTCCGCTGACCTGCCTGCCGTTGATACCGAAGGAGGGCAAATGATCCGTCGCGCCCGTCTGCTGCTGCTGACCCTGCTGCTGCTGTGCGCCGGCGCGGCGCGCGCCGATGTCTGTACCGTCACGATGTCGGACATTAATTTCGGCCAGGTCAGTCCGATCGGCGCCACCGACTATACCGCCACCGGCACCGGCAGCGTGTCGTGCACCTGGTCGCTGCTGTCGCCGACCTTTCCATTCATCCTGCTGTTCCCGAATGTGGTGGTGTGCCTGAATGCAGGGCTCGGCAGCAATTCGCTGACGGCGACGCCACGCACGCTCGGCAATGGCAGCAACCGCATGGAGTACAACCTGTACCGCGACGCCAGCTACGCGGCGGCGTCGATCTGGGGCGGCCCCGGCGTAGTCGGCGCGACCACGCCGATCTCGTTCAGCATGACATCGCCCAATATCCTGATCGGCGGCACGCTGGTGCAAGCGTTCACGGTGTACGCAAAAATTCCAGTCGGCACTACCCTGGCGGCGGTGCCGACGGTGGCCAACAGCGACACCGTGTACAACTCCAGCTTCACTGGCGCGGCCACTATCACCTACGCGTTTTATAACCTGATCAAGCCGGCCTGCACCCCCGGCAGCAGCAATACGTTTGCGTTCCAGGTCAATGCGACGGCGGTGAATAACTGCACCATCACCGCCACGCCGCTGGCGTTCGGCACCAACAGCGTGTTGACCGGCAATGTGCGCAGTACCGCGACCTTGTCGGTGCGCTGCGTTAATAACAATGCTTACCAGATCGCGCTCAATGGCGGCCTGGTGACGGCCAGCGTGGCCAACCGGCAAATGAAGAATGTCAGTACCGCCGATACCGTGGCTTACCAGTTGTCCGCCATGCTGGACGGCCCGCTGTGGGGCGACGGCACGGCCGGCACCAGCATGGTCAGCGGCACCGGCACCGGGGTGGCGCTGCCGATCACGGTGTATGGCCGGGTACCGGCGCAAGGCACGCCGATTCCGGGCGATTACAAGGATACGGTGACGGCGACGGTGTATTTCTGACGTGGTGGTGCTTTAGAAGGTGATGGTCCAGATGGGCGACGGGCGAGTAAGCGGTGCGGCTTCGGCCTCGACTTTGCGCGGTGCATCGGTGCTGGCGGCGGCCTGCGGCGCTTGCACATGGTAGGGACTGGCGAACTGGCAATTGACGGCAGGTCCCGCCGGCAGAGGGGTGCCGGAGGCGATGGCGCAGCTTTCGCGCACCACGAAGGAGACCTGGAACGTGGCGCCGCTGGTGCCGGCGTTGGCAAGTTGGCACAGGCACAGCATTACTGGCAGCAGGGAAAACTTCAAAAAGGTCATGTCGTATGCAGTCTGGAACGTAGTGAGAAGTGCGGCATTGCAAGCGTATCTGGAAGGCATGTGGCCATTTTGATGTAGCGCAGGTATCGCTGCTGACTTCCTCTTATTTGTTGGGGCAACAACGTCGTGTGATGAACGTTTGGACAGATGTAATTTTACTCTGCGTAAACATTCATAAGTTTTTTTGTCAGGCTGGGCAGTTCAAAACAACAAAAAGAGTGATTTTTGGTGATATTTCTTCATGGTAATTATCACTGATTCTCACTGGGCAGCAGACCGAAAAATGCACTTTTTCGGTGGTTTTTGATGAATAAACCGTGAAAACGGCAAAAAAGGGCATATCAGGATTTCATTTCGATAGTCACTGGGTAGCCGGGAGCGATTCCAAGCTGGGTAATAGTTTATCGGCAAGACAGTAAATTCTGATTGAGCGATTTTTTCCCTTCGGGGCGATACGTTGATGTTTGGAGGTAATAATGAAACATACTAATTTCAACAACATGCCATGCCCTATCGCACGTAGCCTGGGCAAGGTAGGCGAGTGGTGGAGCATCCTGATTTTGCGCGAGGCGTTTTATGGCAAGTCGCGCTTCGACGAGTTCGAAAAGAGCTTGAAGATCGCGCCGACCATCCTGACCCGGCGACTTGCCGACCTGGTCGAGGGCGGTTTGATGACCCGCCGCCTGTATTGCGCCAAACCGCCCCGCTACGACTATGTATTGACCAAGTCCGGCCGCGCCTTCAAGCCGGTGTTGTTGGCGTTCATCGCCTGGGGCAATGAAAACTTTGCCCCGGAAGGCGCCAGCCTGGTGATCGCCAGCCGCGATACCGGTTTGGCCGCCGATCCGGTACTGGTCGATGCGATGACCGGCTTGCCGATCAACGACGAGTATTACGGTTTTGCGCCGGGACCGGCAGCCAGCGACAGCATGCGGACGATTATTTCCGATGCCGAGAAAGGCACCCATAATGCGCCGCCGCCAGCCAAGGTATCCAGTTTTTCGAGCATGGTGTGGCCGGCCGAGCGGCGTCCTTCATAGCCGGTATTGCCGCCGTCAAGGGCCGGCCCCGCTTGAAGTTTGCTGCAGAGCAGAGCGGGGACGTGTCCCGGCGGTATATTGGCGCTGCGGGCATGGTAGAAATGTCATGCAGGCGCCATGCCGGTCCGCGTGTGTCCGGTGGCGCAGGTTGATGGCCACAGGAGATAGTGCGATGAAAACCATGATGCGAAGTATCCGGCTTGCCAGCCTGGCAGCCATCACCGGCGCGCTGCTGTTCGGCGCCGCTTGCAGCAACCACCACCATGCCGACGGCGTGATCCTGAGCGGGGCGCAGGAAGCGCCGCCCAACGACAGCCGGGCCACCGGCAACAGCATGATCAAGATCGGCAGCGACAAGTCGGTCTACGGCGAAGTGAGGTTTTCCGGCATGGTTGCCAGCGTCGCCCATATCCATCAAGCGCCGGCGGGTGTCGCCGGGCCGGTGATCGTGCCGCTGATCAGGATCTCGGACACCGCGTTCGCGGTGCCGCCCGGCATCACGCTGAACGATGCGCAATATGCCGCCTACCTGGCCGGCAAGCTGTACGTCAACCTGCATAGCACGGCCTTCCCGAACGGCGAAATCCGCGCCCAGCTGCATCCCCGATAACTGACGTTGCCGATAACGGCGTGGCGGGCATGCCTTATCCGGCCCGGCATACCGCTCGCTGAACTTGTGTTCGCCGGTAGTGTCCAACTTCTGTGCAACAGAGCGTGGCGGCACTTGCCCCCATGCGTGAAATTCACCGATCGAGGGAAATAAAATGCATAAGATGCTCGCAGCAAGAAGAATCTGGCGGCGGTTTTTCGGCATATCGCTGATGACGATGTTGTGCGGCGCGCTGGTCGCGCAAGCCCAGGGTACGGCGACGTTGAGCCGGGCCGACCAGAAACTGGTGGTCGAGCTGGCGCAAGCGAATATGGCGGAAATCGACGCCGGTAAATTGGCCGCCAGCAAGGCGCAGAATCCGCAACTAAAAGCCTTCGGGCAGCAAATGGTCGACGACCACACCAGGGCCTTGCAGGAAGTACAGCAACTGGCGCAAGCGAAGGGCGTGGCGCTGCCGGCCGAAACCGACAGCAAGCACAAGCAAATGGCGCAAAAGCTGGCCGGCCTGTCGGGCGACGCCTTCGACCGCCAGTATGCGGCGCACAGCGGGGTCGACGACCATCAAAAGGCCCATGCCTTGCTGCAAAGAGTACAGGCGCGCGCCAAGGATCCCGACCTGAAGGCGCTGGCCGCCAGGCTGATGCCGGCCGTCGACCAGCACCTGACGTCGGTGCAGCAATTGAATGCGGCGATCAAGGGCAACACTGCCAGCGGCACGTCCGGCACGGCCGGCAATACTGGCGGCTCGGCTCATCCGGCCACGCCTGCCGCCAATCCCGACACCAGCGCGCCGGGAGCGCCCGGCATGGCGCCAGTGCCACGCGGCAATCAACCCGGTACCCAGCCTGGTGTGTATCCTGGCGTTCAACCGAACCTCCCGCCCGCCGCACCGGTCAAGCCGGGAACATGAGCCGGGTGCCTGGTCCGGTCATTTAGTGGCAGGCCGATTGCTCTGCATGACGCCGGCCGGAGACGCAGCTACGGGCGGGCCGCTCCGGCCATGGGCGATCCAGCCGCCGGCGGCGCCGGCCAGCGCGATCAGCAGGGTCGCGCCGTAGCGCTGCCATGGTATCGGCGCGCGGTCGGGACGGGCTGTCAGCCTTGGCGGCGCTGTTTCATCGGGCAACCGGTTGAAGAAGATGCGCAAATTCCTGTTTTGCCGGGCATAGTCCGACATGCGCCGCGCCTGGTCCGGGTGTTGCGCGAGGTAAGCCTCGACTTCGGCATGCCGCGCCGGCGGCAGCACGCCATCAACATAGGCGTGCAGCTCGGTTTCGGTGACAATGATGGGTGTCATGCATTCTCCTTCATCATGGCGACGCAGGCGCAGGCGCAAGATGCAGGCCGCGGCAGGCGGACGCCATGATCGTCGATTTGTCGATTGGCGGCGGCATCAGTCGCTAACGACGTGCCACAGCTGTTTGGCATTGTCGCCGTTGCGGTCGCCGGCTTTCTGGTCTTGCACGAACAGATACAGCGGCTTGCCGTGGTAGGCCAGTTGCTTGCTGCCGTCGTCGCGTGTGACCACCGAGTACGGCGGCTTGACATCTTGCGGCGCCGCGACCGCCGGCCAGGCGGTCAGGCAAGCGCCGTTGCAGACGCTCTTGCCGCTGTTGGCGACGTCCTTGTCGAAGGTGTAGACGGTCATGCCGGCGCTATTGACGAGGATGCCGTCGGTCTTGACGAGTCCATCGGCGGCCATGGCGGAAGCACCGCCCAGCAGGGAGGCGAACAGCACTGGCAGACAGGCGAAGATTGGTTTCATGTGAGCTTCCTTGAGTGATATGAACAGGGTAAATGGGGGATACTTAGAGCCTATCCCAGTAGATGAATACGCCCTGTTCTGGCGCTCCTCAGGAACGGGGACTGCGTTGATCGTCGTCGCGTGGCCCGCCACGCGTCCTCCTCACGCCTGGTCCGCGCTCTTGATGCGCGGCCAGAACAAGACGCTCACTACTGGGATAGTCTCTTAGACATATACGTAAGTTAGCCGCAAAAAAATCCGCCTTTTTCAAAAATATTTTTGCATCAGCGCCGACATCGGCGGTTCGCCAGCCGCCAGGCCGGCCGCGATGCCGCTGCGGTCCGCTTGCGAACGGTTTTGGCTGGCTTTCCATTTGCCGTCGATGCGGCGCAGTGGAATCTCGATGCCGACGATCGCCGCCAGCATCCTGGCGATGTAATCGGGCGGCGCGTCGGCGACCCGCCACGGCGCCGCCTGCCTTGCTTCGTGCCGGTCGGTCAGCCGTTCCAGCAGGGCCAGCAGCCATTCCGGATCATGGATCGCGCGCAGCGTGCCGTGCGCATGCACCACCGCATAATTAAAGGTCGGCACGACCTTGCCGCTGCGCGCCTTCTCTTCATACCAGGCCGGGCTGATGTAGGCTTGCGGCCCCTGGAACAGCACCATGGCCGGTGCGGCCGCGCGCCACAGCGGATTGGCCCGCGCCACATGGGCGCGCAGCGTGCCGAACGGCGCATCCGGGGTCGGCGCGGCGATGTCGAACGGGACATGGTCGGCGCACAGTTCGCCGCCGTCGAGCCTGACCAGCGCACCGAGCGGATGCGCCGCGATCAGCGCATGCAGCACATCGAGCCGGGTTTCATTGAAATGGGAGGGCGTGTACATAGCGGATATCAGCCGTGCGGCATTGCAGGGTGCGGCGCCGCAGTACCTGCGTCAGAGTGCATGCGGTGCTCCTTTATTGTGGCTGCGGCGGACGGATGATCCAGCCGTTGTCGACCGCCGCAAAACCGATCTTCGGATAATAATTCATCGCGCTCGGCGCGGCCAGCAACAGCAGCAGCGTGGCCGGGCTGTTCATGCCGCGGGTGCGTTCGGTCAGCGCCGCGCCGATGCCGCGCTGTTGATAATCGCGGTCCACCGCCAGGTCGGCCAGGTAGCAGACCGCGCAGAAATCGCTCAGCGAGCGGGCCACGCCGACCAGCTTGTCGCCGTCCCAGGCGGTGATGAGCAAGTCGGCCGTGTCGGCCATTTTCTGCATCAGTCCGGCGTCCTGGGTGCGCCGGTTCAAGCCGGCGCGCGCGAAGATCGACGCCAGTTGCGGGCCGCTCAGTGCGCGGTCGGTATGTATCACGATGTCTTGCATGGTTTAATCCGGATGGGTGGAGGTAACGCCATCTTAAAATTCAATTTGGCTTTTTAAAATAGCCAATAACTGCTATTTTAAGAATACCAATTTATGGATCATCATCATGCAAGCCAAGCAATTCCTGAGCACGCTCACCATCGATCGCCATCATCCTGCGCCGCTGTTTCGCCAGTTGTACACGGCGCTGAAGGAGGCGATCCTGGCCGGCGCCATCGGCCCCGGCATGCAATTGCCGCCGACGCGCGAGTTTTGCCGGCTGCTGTCGATCTCGCGCCAGACCGTGCTGAACGCCTATGCCCAATTGATGGCGGAGGGGTATTTGACGGGCAGCGTCGGCAAGGGCACGTTTGTCAGCGGCGACTTGCCGCTGGCTGAAAAAACGCCGGCCGCGCCGGGCTTGCTGCGTCCCTTGTCGCGGCGCGGCGAGGAGGTCGCGGCGGCCATGTCGCAAGTGGCGTACCACGGCAGCAAGCTGCGCGCCTTCCGCGTCGGCATGCCGGCCATCGAGCATTTTCCGTTCGACGTGTGGAGCCGGCTGGAGACGCGCCGGCGGCGCCGTTCGCCGGCCCATCTGATGGGTTACAGCGATCCGGCCGGTTATCTGCCGCTGCGCGAACTGCTGTGCGTGTACCTGAAGGCGGCGCGCGGCGTCGATTGCACGGCGCAGCAAATCATCATCACCTCCGGTTCGCAACAGGCGCTGTTCTTGCTGTCGACGATCTTGCTCGGGCCGGGCGATGCGGCGTGGATGGAGTCGCCCGGTTACCGCGGCGCCAGCGCGCCGCTGCACGCGTGCGGCGCGCACGTGTTCCCGGTGCCGGTCGACGAACAAGGCTTGAACGTGGCGTATGGCGCGGCGTTTTGTCCGCACGCCAAGCTGGCCTACGTGACGCCGTCGCACCAGTTGCCGCTGGGCGTGACGATGAGCTTGCAGCGCCGGCTGGAATTGCTGGCCTGGGCGGCGCAGGCGAAAGCGTGGGTGATCGAAGACGATTACGACAGCGAATACCGCTATACCGGCGCGCCGCTGGCGTCGCTGCAAAGCCTGGACCGGAACGGCTGCGTGATCTATGTCGGCACGCTGTCGAAGGTGCTGTTTCCCGGTTTGCGGCTGGGCTACATGGTGGCGCCGCCGGCGCTGGCCGGCGCGCTGGTGCAGGCCAAGGCGGTGATCGACCGGCATACCGCCATCGTGCCGCAAATGGCGCTGGCCGACTTCATCGCCGAAGGCCATTTCGGCCGCCACATCAAGCGCACCCGCGACCTCAACGCCAGCCGGCGCGACCTGCTGCTGCGTGGCATCGCGCGCGAGCTGGACGATCAATTGCGCTGCGGCCCGGCCGACAGCGGCCTGGAATTGAGCGTCTTTTTCCGCCAGGGCCGTGACGAACAGCGCGTCGCGGCACAAGGACTGGAGCGCGGCATCGAATTGCGTCCGCTGTCGAATTACGTCGGCCCCGGCGCACCGGCCGAGTGCCGCGCCGCGCCGGGTTTGCTGCTCGGTTTCGCGATGCTGGACGAGGCCGAGATGAACCATGGCCTGGCAGTTCTCTCCAGCGTCTTGCGCGGCCGCTGATCCTCGCCACTGATACTCGCAACCGATCCTCTATACTGACAATCTCTGCCCTGAATGGATATTGCCATGACCACCCTCCGCTGCGTCTGGGCCAACCTGGCCAACCCGCGTTATATCGCGTACCACGATACCGAGTGGGGCGTGCCATGCCATGACGAATTGCGTTTGTTCGAAATGCTGAACCTGGAAGGCGCGCAAGCGGGACTGAGCTGGGAAACCATCCTCAATAAACGCGATACGTACCGGACCGCCTTCGACCAATGGGACGCGGCAAAGATCGCCGCCTACGGCCCGGACAAGGTCGCCGAATTGCTGGCCAATCCCGGCATCGTGCGCAATAAATTGAAAGTCGCGGCGGCCATCGGCAACGCCCGGGCGTACTTGCGGCTGCGCGCCGAGGGCGGCAGCCTGGACCAGTTATTGTGGTCGTATGTAGGCGGCCAACCGATCGTCAATAATTGGCAGCCGGGGCAGTTCCCGGCCAGGACCGAACTGTCCGACCGGATCTCGAAAGACTTGCTGAAACGCGGTTTCAAGTTTGTCGGCTCGACCATCGTCTACGCTTATTTGCAGGGCATCGGCGTGATCGACGACCATGCGCCCCACTGTTTCTGCCGCAGCCGATGATCCAGGATTTGCTTCAGCGCTGGCACGGCCAGCCGCGCTGCGTGATACTCGACAGCGACTTTGGCGATGGCGCGCGATTTTTATCGGCGCTGCAGGCGTGGCAAGACCATCCGCGCCGGCCTGTGATTTTGCATTACCTGGCCATGTCGCCGCAGCCGGTGGCCATCGCTGCGCTGCCGCAGGAATTGCGGGCGCAGTGGCCGCCGTTCGTGCCGGGTTTTCACCGCATGGCGCTGCGGCAGGGCCGCGTGATACTGGACTTGCTGATCGGCGATGCGGAAGCCAGCCTGGTCCAGATCGATGCGTCGCTGGATGCGGCATGGCTGCCGGCCCCGCTGCGTTCCAGCACCGTGCTGGCGCGCCTGATGTCTCCCGGCGCCAGCCTGCATGCAGCGCAATTGGACGATGCGCAGCGGCTAGCCTTGATCAAGGCCGGTTTTGTGTTCGGCGCGGATGGCCTATCGGCCGTGTTCCACAGCCGCCGGCCGCCAGCCGTGCGGCCGGCGCTGGAGCGCCGCGCCATCGAGCGCCGCGCCATCGTCATCGGCGCCGGCCTGTCGGGCGCGGCCGCTTGCGAACGGCTGTGCGCGCGCGGCTGGGACGTGACGCTGATCGAACGGCATGGCCAGCCGGCGCAGGAAGCGTCCGGCAACCTGGCCGGCATCTTCATGCCGGTGCTGTCGAAGGACGACAATCCGGCCACCCGCCTGAGCCGCGCCGCCTACCTGTTCGCGCTGCGCCACTGGCGCAACCTGGGCAACGGTTTTGAAGGCCAGCAGTGCGGCGTGCTGCAACTGGCGCGCGATGCGCGGCACGCCGAGGTGCAGCGCCAGATCGCCGCCAGCGGCGCTTATCCGCGCGACTTCGCCCGCTGGCTGGATGCCGCTGAAGCGGGCGCCTTGCTGGGCGCGCCGGCGCCGCATGGCGGCTGGCTGTTCGGGCAGGGCGGCTGGGCCTATCCGGCGTCGGTGTGCCGCATGATGCTGGACGCTTGCGGCCCGCGCCTGACGCGCATCTTTGCCAGCGGCGTGGCGGCGCTCGAATACGGCGCCGGCGAGTGGCGCGCGCTGGATGCGGATGGCCGCCTGATCGCCCAGGCGCCGAGCGTGATCCTGGCCAACGGCAATGGCGCGGTGCGGATTCAACAGGCCGGCAGTTTGCCGCTATCGGCCGTGCGCGGCCAGGTGACGCACCTGGCCGAGGGCAGCTTGCCGGCGCCGCCGCTGGTGGTGTGCCGCGAAGCGTACCTGACGCCGGCCGCGCACGGCGTGGTCTGCGCCGGCGCCACCTACGACCTGGATCATGAGCGCGCTTTGCGGACATCGAGCCAGCAAGAAAATCTGCACAAGATCGCCGCGATACTGGATATTGCGGCGCCCGATGCGCCGCTGGCCGGCCGCGTCGGTTTCCGCTGCGTCGCGACGGACCGCTTGCCGCTGGCCGGCGCGCTGCCGAATCCGGCCATTGCAGGGCGCTGCGAGCGCTTGCGCGACGTGCCGCGCTGGCCCGGTCTGTTCGGCTTGCTGGGCTACGCCTCGCGCGGCCTGATCTGGGCGCCGCTGGCGGCCGAACTGTTGGCCGCGCAACTGGAAGGCGAGCCGCTGCCGCTGGAAAGCAGCCTGGCGGCCGCGCTCGATCCGGGCCGGTTTTTATTGAAGGAACGGCGCCGCCACGGCCCCTGAATGGTCCCCATATACGTTTTTCGGCTTTGCATTCTCTTTTTTATTTGTTTTACGAACAACATAAGTTCGCTACAGTAGGTTGACTGCGGACGTAATGACGTCATCGCCACCACACGCCACACCAACCCCGGGAACCGCCATGAACCATCGCGCCTCCGAGACGGAGCTAGTGCTGTCCGCCTCCGCCATTCCGCCCGCGCCGCATTGGGATTTGCATTTGATCGTCGATGAATTGCGCCAGGTGCGCCAGCGCTGGCGCGGCGGTTTGCCGCGCCACCAGGAATGCGGCGCGCGCGAATTCCCGTCGCGCCAGCGGCTGCGCGAAATCGTCGGCCTGCTGTGCGCGGCGCTGTTTCCGATGCGTCTCGGACCGCTCGACCTGCACCCGGAAAGCGAGGATTTTTTCGTCGGCCACACGCTCGATACTACCTTGACCGGCTTGCATGAACAGGTGCGCCGCGAACTCAGTTATTACGCCAGTCAAAACGGCACCGAGGATTCGCCGGCGGCCATCGAGCAGCGCGCGCTGGCCATCGTCAAGCGCTTTGCCTTGACCTTGCCGCGGATCCGCGCGCAGCTCGATACCGACGTCGAGGCGGCCTATCACGGCGACCCGGCGGCGCTCAGCGTGGACGAGGTGCTGCTGTGTTATCCGGGCATCCTGGCGATCATCCATTACCGCCTGGCGCATACGCTGCACAAGTTCGGCGCGCCGCTGGTGGCGCGCATCGTCGCCGAGGTGGCGCATTCGGAAACCGGGGTCGACATCCATCCCGGCGCGGTCATCGGCAGCAGTTTTTTCATCGATCACGGCACCGGCGTGGTGATCGGCGAAACCGCCATCATCGGCGAGCGGGTGCGGATTTACCAGGCCGTCACGCTGGGCGCCAAGCGCTTTCCGGCCGACCAGGACGGGGTGCTCAAAAAGGGCTGGGCCCGTCATCCCATCGTGCAGGACGACGTGGTGATTTATGCCGGCGCGACGATTTTGGGAAGGGTGACGATAGGCCAGGGTTCTGTCATCGGCGGCAATGTCTGGCTGACCCGCAGCGTTGCGCCGCATACCAATGTCACCCAGGCCCACAACCAGAACGAAGGCTTCGACACCGCCTCCGTACAACAATGAGAAAGATCCCATGCTGATCAAACAATTCGGACTGGCCGTGCGCCAGTTGCGCGAGGGGCGGGGCTGGTCGCAGGAGCGGCTGGCCGAGGCGGCCGACCTGAACCGCTCCTTCATCGGCGAGATCGAACGCGGCGTGGCCACGCCGTCGCTGCTGACGATCGAGAAACTGGCCGGTGCGCTCGGCATCGGCCTGGCCGGGCTGATGGAGCGCTGCGAGCTGGCGCTGGCGGAATAGGGCGCCGGCGACACATGCAGTGAGGCGCGGCCGCTGTTGGCACCAATATCACGGCTCAGCCAAGGAAGTGTTGTACGAGGC
>NZ_HG322949.1:5054782-5168579 GCF_000723165.1 Janthinobacterium agaricidamnosum NBRC 102515 = DSM 9628 | reverse complement strand
ATGATTGTCACACAAACTCACTATCATGATGCACCTAATGACCTCCCTCCTCTTATTAGGCACTTCATGTTCCCGACCACGTCTTCCGCAAAACACCTCCGCGTCACCCGTTTGCATCTGGCCCTGGCAGCCGCCGGCCTGTGCGCGCTGCATACTGCGGCCTTCAGCGCCGCCGATGTCGATGATGGCGCTTCCAGCCTCGGCCCGGGTGCCGGCCCGCTGTCCCAGGTCGTGGTCAAGGCCACGGTCGAAAAGAAAAAGCTGAGCGACAGCGTCGGCAGCGGTGCGCTGGGCCGCAAGTCGGAACTCGATACGCCATTCTCGACCAAGGCCGTCAGCAGCGACGAAATCGAAGACCGCCTGGCCACCAGCATTGCCGAAGTGCTGAAATACGATGCCTCGGTCACCGCCATCAGCCCGCCGATCAGCACCCATCCGGCCACCATCCAGGTGCGCGGCCTGCGCCTCGATGACTTGAACGGCTACAAGGTCGATG
This sequence comes from Janthinobacterium agaricidamnosum NBRC 102515 = DSM 9628, assembly GCF_000723165.1. NCBI lineage: Bacteria > Pseudomonadati > Pseudomonadota > Betaproteobacteria > Burkholderiales > Oxalobacteraceae > Janthinobacterium > Janthinobacterium agaricidamnosum. The sequence continues at coordinate 5,168,083 of NZ_HG322949.1, read as the reverse complement.
GCCTGGCCAATATCAACCGCGGCACCGAAATGCCGCTGGAGATGTTCGAAAGCGTGGAGGTGCTGAAGGGCCTGTCGGGCTATATGTACGGCTTCGGCTCGCCGGGCGGCATCGTCAACTACGTCAGCAAGCGCCCGACCACCGACAAGAGTTTCAGCGCGGCGCTGGGTTACCAGGAAGGCGGCGCGATCAAGGAGCATATCGATACCGGCGGCCGGGTGGGCGAAGACGGCGCCTTTGGCTACCGTTTGAACCTGCTGCACGAAGACGGCGGCGTGCAGGAAGAAAGCGGCTCCATCAATCGCAATGCCGCCAGCCTGAACCTGGACTGGCGCCTGACCCGGGATCTGACGCTGAACTACGATGTGCTCTACCAGCGCCGCGCCACTGTCGGCGGCACCGACATCGTGATTGCACCCGGCTTCAAGGTGCCCGCGCCGATCGCCGGCGACAGCAAGCTCAATAGCACAGGCGCCGGCAGCGATGTCGAATATTCGCTGTATACGACGGGCCTGGAATACCGTTTGGCGCCGGACTGGAGCGCCAACGTTTCGTACCGCACCTCCGATTCGACCCGCGTCTACAAGAAGGACCAGTATTACATCACCAACAACAACGGCAACTACAAGGACCGCGTCACGTCCGAGCTGCATGCCTACCATTTTGACCAGGTCCAGGCCAGTATCACTGGCAAGTTCGCTACCTTCGGCCTGCGGCATGAAGTCGTGGCGGGTCTGATGTCGCAGAACCTGGTGTCGACCGGTTCCGTCGTCACGCCCAAGCTCTATATCGGCACCGGCAACCTGTATGCGCCGACCATCTTCAACGCTTCGGGCACCAACTACAGCGGCGGCCTGTATGAGGATGAAGCGACCCGCCAGGATGCGGTGTTTGCCAGCGATACGGTCAAGCTGAGCGATCACTGGTCGGTGCTGGGCGGCCTGCGCTACACGCAGTTCCAGGACACCGCTTTTTCCACCAAGGGCGCCGTCACCGCCAGCTATCCGGCCGACAAAACCACGCCGACCATCGCGCTGATGTACCAGCCGGCCGCCGACACCACACTGTACGGCAGCTATGTCGAAGCCCTGGAGCAGGCCGCCAGCGCGCCGACTTCCACCGTCAACGCGCTACAGACCTTTGCGCCGATCAAGAGCAAGCAGAGCGAACTCGGCATCAAGACGGAACGCAGCTTCTGGAACGCCAGCGCGGCGCTGTTCCAGATCGAGCGCGGCGCCCAGTACACCAACGCCGGCAACGTCTTCGTGGCGGACGGCCAGACGCGCTACCAGGGCGTGGAGTTCAACTCGGTGGTGCAGGCGGCGAAAAACCTGTCGATCGAAGGCGGCATCATGCTGCTCGATGCGACCTTGCGGGATGCGGCGCCCGGCTACAGCGGCAAGCATGCCGTCGGTGCGCCGCGCCGCCAGGCTTCGGTGCAGGCGACCTGGCGCGAAGTGTTGCCGGGCCTGGCCCTGCACGCTGGCGCCCAGTACCTGGGCGAGTTGGCGATGGACGCCGCCAACGCCAACTCGCTGCCGTCCTACGCGCTGTTTGACGCGGGCTTCAACTACCGTCACCGCTATTTCGGCAAGATGGTCAGCGTGCGCGCGAACATTGCGAACCTCGCCAACCGCAAATACTGGACTTACTATCAGGAGAATTATCTGAACGTCGGCTCGCCGCGCACCGCCAGCGTGAATCTCCGGGTAGACTTCTAAGCCATGAAAGCCTTCCGTCTTGCGGCCGGCGCCGCGCTATCCCTGCTGCTGTTGAGTGCTTACGGCGAGCAGTACTACCAAAGCAAAACGCCCTATGCGCCGCAGCAGGACGGCGCCAGCTATGAAGCCGCGCCGCCAGGCTATCGTCCTGTGTATACGCAGCTGCTGGCGCGCCATGGCTCGCGTGGCCTGAGCAGCTTCAAGGCCGACCTGGCGCTGTACAATCTGTGGCAACAGGCCGGCAAGCAGCATGCCTTGACTCCGCTGGGCCGGCAGCTGGGGCCGGATATCGTGCAACTGATGAAGGCCAATTTCCTGCTCGGCTATGGGGTGGACGGCATCGGCAAGCCAGGCTACGGCAACGAAACCATGCAGGGCGTGGCCGAGCACACGCAGCTGGCGCAGCGCCTGTACCAGCGCTTGCCGCAACTGTTCCAGGACGCCGCCGGCCAGTCGCGCCAGATCGTCGTTGTCACTTCCGGCAAGGACCGCGCCGTCGACAGCGGCTACTTCTTTACCCGCTCGCTGCTGGCGCAACAAACAAGTTTGGCGCCGCTGCTGGCCTACCCCGACTCGCTGGCCCCGCTGGCCGAAACCAGCCACGACAGCCGTCCCAGGGGCAGCGACCGCTACCTGCTGTATTTCCATAAACTGAGCGCGAAGCAGGACCGGGTGGCCGCCGCCACCGATCCGCTCTACCCGGCCTACCAGGCCAGCCAGTCCTACCAGGCCTGGCTCAAGAGCGGTGAGCTGCGCGCCCGCCAGGCCGCAATACTGGCGCAGCCGCGCCTGGCCGCCGCAGCGAAAACGGTATTGGAACGCCTGTTCACGCCAGCCTTTGTTGCCGCGCTGGACCAGGGACGCTACCGGATCGCCAACACCGGCAGCTACAGCTACACCAGCGCCGACGGCAAGTTCACCAATACCTTGAGCGGCGACGGCGCGGCCGTGATCGCCTCCGCCACCGATGCGGCGCTGGCGCTGTACCAACTGTATGCGGCAGCGGCCGGCATGCGCCACGAAGTCGCCGCCGACTTCACGCGCTATCTGCCGCCCGCGCAGGCCGAGGTGTTCGCTGCTGTCGACGATGCGCAATCCTTCTATGCCAAAGGGCCCGGCATCGCCGAAAACGGCGACCTCAACTACCGCATGGCCACTACGCTGCTGGGCGACTTTTTCAATGAGGTGGACGCCGTTGCCGGCGGTGACCTGTCGCATGCGGCCAAGCTGCGCTTTTCCCACGCCGAAATCGTGATTCCCATGGCGGCTATCCTCGGCCTGCCCGGCATGGCGGCGCAGTTGCCGCGTGCTGCCATGTATAGCTACGACAATAATCCATGGCGCGGCGCCACGGTTGCACCGATGGCTGCCAACATCCAATGGGACGTGTACACCGACGGCAAGGGTGGCAAGGGCGACATATTGCTGCGCATGTTATACAACGAAAAAGAAACCGACTTCAAGCCCGCCTGCGACAGCGCCAGGATTGCCCCGGCCAGCCATTTCTATCGCTACTCCCAATTAAGAAGTTGCTATAAAGAATTGCTATAAACGGTAGAGGGCGTCGCTATTTACTCTATGGAGTGAGCGCCGTGGTGCGCCGCCTGGCGGGCGCACGCCGCTGATCGCAAGGATACTCAGTTGCAAGCCGGCGTACGGGTGTTTCCCGGATGCCGGCTTTTTTACTTGTCGGCAGTACATCAGCGGCTATAATTTGTGCTTAGCAACATTTTGAAGCTGGCCGCGACAGGGCCGATGGCGCTTGCGCCTTGGGAGGCATCACAGATGGAAGATCAGACCAGCTCTCCGGAACTATTCATGTTTTTGGCGTCCACCGTGCACGACATGAAGAATTCGATCAGCGTCGTCAGCGGCACGCTGGAATCGTTGCTGGCCAATGGCGGCACGCACAATGGCGACGATGCGGCATTCCTGAAGATGGCGCACATGCTGTACCAGACCAAGCGCCTCAACGATAACCTGATCCAGTTGCTGGCGCTGTACAAGGACGTCGGCAAGCCCGGTTATCCGTTCGACGTGCAGCCGCAAATGGTCGGGCAACTGGTCAGCCAGGTGGTCGACCAGGAAAAAATCCTGCTGTCGTCCAAGGGCATCGTCATGCAGACCGCATTTCCGCCCGAGCTGATCTGGTATTTCGACGAGGATTTGATTATCGGCGTGCTGGGCCACGCGATCAATAATGCGATCCACTACACGCGCGACACGATCCGCCTGTCGGCGCGGGAAGCGGACGGTTTGCTGGAATTCCGGGTCGAAGACAATGGCGACGGTTTTTCGCCGGCGCTGCTGGAGGCTGGCGCGGCGGCGATGCATGGTTTGTCGGCCGGCGTCGATTTTTCGACCAACAGCACCGGCCTGGGCCTGTATTTTTCCAGTGTCGTGGCGAAAATGCATAAAACCCGCGCCCGCAGCGGCAGCATCGCGCTGGAAAACGGCGGCGCACTCGGCGGCGGCTGCTTCATCCTGCGCCTGCCCTGAGCCGATATCGGATAGAAAGCACATCATGGACAATCCACCGGTCACTGCCGAGAATACGCCCACCGACTGGGCCGACAAGAATTATTTGCTGGTCGACGATTTTGTCGGCATCCGCATCTTGCTGCGCGAATCGCTGCGCAACCTGGGCGCGCGCCATATCGACCAGGCCGCCAGCGGCGGCGAGGCGATGAAGCTGCTGGCCAAGACCCGCTACGACGTGGTGCTGTGCGATTACAACCTGGGCGAAGGCAAGAATGGCCAGCAAGTGCTGGAAGAAACCCGGGTCCGCAACCTGACCGCGCCGAGCAGCGTGTGGCTGATGGTGTCGGCCGAAAAAAGCGTCGAATCGGTGATCGGCGCCGCCGAACACCAGCCCGACGCCTACCTGATCAAGCCGATCACCGAAGGCGTGCTGCTGACGCGCCTGAACCGGGTCTGGCATAAAAAACAGGTGTTCCGCGAAATCGACCAGGCTTGCCTGGACAAGGACTATCTGCGCGCCGCCAAGCTGTGCGATACGCAAATCGAACTCAATCCGGTGCATGCGCTGGAGTTGCAGCGCATGAAGGCCAGCCTGCTGCTGAAGAGCGGCGAGCCGGAAAAGGCCCGCGTCGTGTACGAGCAAGTGCTGGCCGAGCGCGATTACAGCTGGGCCAAGGCCGGTCTCGGCAAGATCCGCATGAATAATGGCGAACACGAGGCGGCGCGGCAGATTTTCCAGGGCGTGATCGTCGAAAACAAGTATTACATCGACGCCTACGACCAGATGGCCACCGCCTACCAGTTGATGGGCCAGCATGAAGAAGCGTGCGGGGTGCTGGAAAAAGCGGCGAAACTGTCGCCCAACTCGGTGCCGCGCCAGCGCAACCTGGGCATGGTGGCGCTCAAATTGGGCAATGTGGCGATGGCGGAAAAGGCGTTCCGCAAATGCGTCGCGATCGGCGAATATTCGGTGATGAAGACGCCGGACGCCTACCTGGGCCTGGCGCGCGTGTGCGGCTTGAAGAACGAGCCGAAGGAGGCGCTGCAATGGCTGTTGCTGGCGCAGCGCGAATTTTCGCCGGAACAGATCGGCTTGCGCGCCAAGATCACCGAAGGCATGGTGCACCACGAAACCGGCGATTACCGGCGCGCCCGCAAATGCGGCGACGAACTGGAGCAAATGCTGGCCGAGGACATTGCGCGCCCGGACACCAATACCTGCATGGACCTGGCGACGATGCTGTTCGCGGTCGGCGTCAAGGAAGCGCCGGTCGACCTGCTGTGCTACGTGGTCAAGAACAACCACGACAACCAGGTGTTGCAGGATGCGGTGCAAAAAATCTTCGACAAGGCACGCATGGGCGACGAGGGAAATTCCTTGATACTATCGTCGCGCAAGGAAGCGTCGGACTTGATGAACAAGGGCGTATTGTTGTGGAAAACCGACAAACTCGACGAGGCCGTGGCGTGGATGCGGGCCGCCCGCCTGAAGTTGCCGACCAATTTGCGGATCTTGTTCAACTCGGTGCAAATCATCGTGTCGCATATGCAACAGCGCGGTTTTAGCGCGGCGTTGGCCGCTGAAGCGAGCGAGGTCTTGCTTTATGTGGACAAGATCGCGCCGGGCCAGCAGCGCTTTGCGCAATTGATGGAGCAACTCGGCGTCTTGACGCCGCCGGCGCCGGCCGAAGACGCGGCCGCCGCGCCGGTCGAAGAAGATGCCGTCTGACCCAGCTGTTGCGCCGCCATTCTGCTTCTTTCCTGTCGGATGATAAACTATGGCTCAGCACGGGCTGGCCCGCGCTGAGAGACGCTTGTAAAACCGTCGCGAGCGGTTCAAGTTTTGGCGGAGTAGCGGCGCTGTACGAATGTATAGTGAGCATCGCCGGCCGAAAACTGTACCGCGCAGCAGGTTGGGCAGGTGGCGAAAGTTTATAACAATAAGGAAGAAATAATGCGTGATGTCGCCAAAGAAGTGTATGCAAAAATGAAGGTTGGCAGCGTCGCCTGGGTTCGTCCTGTGACAGCCAAGGGTGATACGATAGAATCGTTCCAGTCCGCGCACGACAGCGCCAGGCAACTGGAAGAAGAGGGTTTGATCACCATCGGCGGTATCAAGCGCCAGGGCGATGGTTTAATTGAAGCAATCCGGATTCACCGGATCGCTTAAGTAGTTTCTTCAGTTCGATTGCGTCAGCGTCCTCCACTCAGCGACGGCGCGGCCTCAAGGCTTGGCGGCGCGGCTGGCTTTCGGCTTGGCCGCCGCCGCGCGCTTGGCCGGCGCCTTGCGGGTTGCGGTAGCCGGGGTCTTGGCCGGCGTTTGTGTCTTGTCTGCACCGGCTACCGTATCGGACGCCATCGCGGTGCTGACGGCTTGCTTGAATTGATCTTGTAATAAATTCCACCACACACCTGGATTCGCCATCTGCGCGGCCGGGCTGTCTGGCACTGGCGTTTGTGGGGCGGGCTGGGCTGCCTGCGGTTCCGGCGGCGCCGCCGGGGCAGGTTCAGGCTGCGCTTGCGGCGCCTGTCCGTGCTGGAAGAACGCCGACGCGTAAGGCGACGATTCGAACAGGGTTTTTTCGCCGGCGCCCGGTTGCTGGATCGCGGCGGCCAGCGAGGCGCCCATCGATTTCAGCGTGGCGATGGTGCCGCGCTGGACTTCCAGCGCCTGGATACTGCCGCGCAACATGCTGGTATTCAGGTTCAGCCACGATTCCACCGCCTTCAAATCGCTGATCTTCTTGTCTAGCTCTTCGACCGACAGCGTCGGCGCGGTAATGCCGGGGATACTCATGCCGGGTACGTTCATGCTGCCCCACAGGTTTTTGACAAAGTCGAGCGTGTCCGTCATCACTGCGGCGCCTGGAATATTCGGCATGTGGGGTGTAGCCATCAATGTCTCCTCATGGGTTGCTTGCCCCTAGCGTAGCAGATAAAACAAGGTCATTCAAAAATACTTGGCACGCTTGTTTTTGAACAGGCGGGTCTCCAGACCCAAGCGCCATGGTTGCAACTGTCAGCGTCTCTTCAGGCGGACGGGTTACACTAGCAAAATGACGCCAGTTTCCTTCTTTTCCGCCTCTCGCCGCCGGTCCATCCTGATGTGCTGCGCCGTGATCGTCCTGCATTTGCTGCTGCTTTGGTGGCTTGAAGAACATCTTGGACCGTCCGATGCCAGCCTGGCAAAACCGGTGAGAACGGAGATCACCGCGCAATTGATCATGGCGCCGCCGCCGGCGCCCAAACCGCCGCCAGCGCCGCCTAAACCGCAGCCCAAGCCGCGGCCGAAACCGGCGCCCAAGCCGAAGCTCCCTGCCGCGCCCGAGTCGCCTCGGCCGCCATCGTCGCTGCTGTCCGATACGCCGGCGCCGGCGGTAGCGGATACGCCCGCCGTGGGTGGCCGGGCCATCGGTGCAGCCGGCCGCGGCGCCGGACGCGCCGCCGCCGCCGGCGCCAGCCGTGCCGGCGCCGCAGCCTGCCGAACCGGCGCCCGTCGCCGCGCGCCGTTACAATGTCGACTTGCCGGCGCCGGCCGACTTCGACATGGAGCTGCGCCGGGTCGACGCCGACGGCACCAAGTGGAGCGGCGTGGCGGTGATGTCGTGGAAAAACAGCGGCGACCATTACAAGGTGACCATGGAAGCGGGCTTGAGCGTGCTGATCACCCGCATCAACCTGCTGGTGCTGACCAGCGAAGGCGACATCGACGACGGCGGCATCGCGCCGGTGACGGCGACCGAGAAACGCAAGGGCCGGTCGATGACGGCGACCCATTTCAACCGGGCCGGCAAGGTGATCACGTTTTCAGCCAGTACCGCCTCGTATCCGCTGCCGGCCGGCGCGCAGGACAAGGCCAGCCTGCCGTTCCAGCTGGCCGGCATCGGCCGCGCCGACTTCCAGCAACTGTCCGGCGACCTGGATATCTTCGTCGGCGAAGATGCGGATGCGAGCTTGTTCCGCTTCAAGCTGGTCGGACAAGAGGAACTGGACACCAGGATGGGACGCCTGACGACCTGGCATTTGAGCCGGCCGCCGAAGCCGGGCAGCTATTCGTCGCAGCTCGATATCTGGCTGGCGCCGGGCCAGAACTGGTATCCGGTACAAATTCGCAATACCGAAGCGAGTGGCGCGGTGACCACCCAGACGGTGACTAAAATAACTGCAACTGAACCATCGGGAAAATAATATGCTGAACAATATGCTGAAACACACCCTCGCCGGCGGCTTGCTGCTGGCCACGCTGGCGCCGGTGTTCGCCGCCGACAAGGACAAGGTTGCGCCGGTCGATCATCCGAGCATCAAGCGGCCTTACAAGCTGCCGCCATCGGCCGACCTGAGCTACAAGATCCAGGCGCGCCAGCGCGGCATCAGCCTGAATGGCGAAGCCGTCACCGTATGGCAGACCGGCGATGGCAAGTACGCGCTGCATACCGACACCAAGGTGCCGCTGTTCGGCAAGATTTTGGAGCACAACAGCGAAGGCACGATCGACGACTACGGCATCGCGCCGGGACAATTTGTCGAAAAACGCTTCCGCAAGGATCCCAGCACCACCACCTTCAAGCGCGACACGAAAACCATTGTGTTCGGCGATTCCGATGAAAGCTATCCGATCAAGGGCGGCGAGCAAGACCGCAGCACGGCGGCCTGGCAATTGCTGGCGATCGCGCGCGGCGCGCCGGAGAAATTCGTGCCGGGTTCGCAATGGGCCTTGTTCGTGGCGGGCCGGCGCGATGCCGATCCGTGGATCTTCAAGGTCGTCAATCAGGAAACCGTCAGCACCGGCCAGGGCGACGTGAGCGCGCTGCACCTGGTCAAGACGCCGCCGCCGGACGCCAAGGGCCAGGCAGTGGATCTGTGGCTGGCGCCGTCGCTCGACTGGTACCCGGTGAAGGTCAAGTTTGCCGACGACGATGGCGATTATGTCGAACAGACGCTGGACAAGATCACCAAGAAGTAAGTGCTTGCACTCTTTGTGGTCGGCATAATAATACCGGATGACGCTGTGCCGATCCGACCTGCGCCGGCTGTATCCGGTAGCGTGGCTTAGAGCCTATCCCAGTAGTGAGCGTCTTCTGCTGGCCGCGCATCGGGAGCGCGGACCAGGCGTGAGGAGGAAGCGTGGCGGGCCACGCGACGACGATCAACGCAGTCCCCGCTGCTGAGGGGCGCCAGCAGGGGACGTATTCGTCTACTGGGATAGGCTCTTAGCCGGCACGGCGTCAGCCAACAATTCTGGCCGCCATATCCGGCCGTCGCCCCGTCCGTCCGCCATGGCATGTTAGAACTGCTACTTGGAACTGATATACTGACGCCCCCCGCGTACCGGTTGCAGCGGAGCGCGGCAAGCGCTTTGCGCAGCTGGTTGACCACCGATCCGGAACAGAATGATAGACATAATGGCAAGCGCGGCTGCGGCCGCCGAGATACCTCAAACCGAGCAAGAGCACCAGGATTCGCTGCAAGCCCATTTTCATCCGCATGTGTCGGCCGATGAGATCGAGCAGGTCTATCACTTAAAACGGGCGCAGCCGCTGCTGCAGGTATTCACCGCGCTGTTCCACGGCGGTTTCGACGGCGTGCTGGTGCGCCTGCTGGTGCTGCGCGAACTGGCGGCCGATACGGCGTCGTCGGTATTCACGCGCGCCGACATCAACCAGAAACTGGCCTACCTGCTGCCGGAAAGCCTGGAAACCGTGCTGCTGCGCCTGCGCAGCAACCAGTTGCTGGCCTGGGATGCGCAGCAGGCGGTGTACCGCGTCACGCCGATGGCGCGCAATGTCTTGTCGGCGCTGGATGGCTTGCTGGGCCTGGGCCAGACCGAGGACGAAGCCGAAATGGGCTTTTTGCTGTCGCAGGTGGCCGGTGCGCAGGCGGTCGGCGGCGTATCGGTCGAGCAATTGCAGCATTTGCTGGGCCGGCTGGTCGACCTGACCGAGGAATTCGCCGATGCGATCGCCTCCGGTTCCGAATTCCGTTTGCGCAGCGCGCAGGCGAAATGGAATATGGCCTGCGACTGGGTCGAAAAGGGCTCGGACATCCTGCGCGCCATCACTTCCGATGAAAACGCCGACGGCGCCACCCACAAGGCGGCGCAGGCGATCGGCCGCGCGCAAAGTAAATTATTGAACATGCAAGGCATGTTTTCGCGCGCGCTGAACCAGATCGAGCGCCAGCGCGTGCACCTGGGCCAGTCCGGCTTGTCGACCACCGACATCAAGCGCTGGCTGCTGCAGCACGACGACCTGGCGCAACTGGCCGAGGGCGCGATCGACCAGCCGGTGGTGCCGCTGTTCTCGACCCCGGCCGAAATGATCGACGTGGCCGAAACCGAGCTGCTGGCGGAGCGCACTGCCGGCGTCGCGCAGACCGGGCTGCCGAGCGGCCAGGATGCGCCGACCACCATCAGCGAAGGCCCTGCGGTGCAGCTGGAGCTGGACGAGTGGCTGACGCGGCTGTCGAATTTCGCCAGCCTCGGCAATTTCCCGAGCATAGGCGAAGAAGCGCCGAAGTCGGTGGCGATCCAGGATTCGCTGCTGCCGGCCAGTTTTGCCATCGCTTCCTATCGCGCGTCGATGCTGCCGCTGCTGGGCGACGTGTCGGAAGCGAGCCTGCAAGGCGCGACCGCCGAACTGGCGCGCCTGCCGATCACCTTTACGCCGACCGACGAGCTGGTCCACCTGGCCGACCCGCATGTGGCGGCCATGTCGATCGCCTCGCTTTCACTGACTGTTTCACTTGATTTAGATAGCGGCCCGGCCGATGAATGACGATTCCCAAATCCTGATTGCGCGCCTGTTGACGCATCAAACCCTGCGCCGCGACGACAAGCTGGTCAAGCGCGTGCTGTCCGACGAACTGTTCCGCGCCGAAGTCGATGCGCGCCTGCTGGCCTGCGGCCTGAAGTTGCTCGACAACGTCTACGCCGACCATGTGACGCTGGCGCTGACGCGCACCATCGAGCCGAAGATCTTCGGCGCGCGCGACGTCTGGCAAAACAATAATTTCGGCCTGGCGCGCGATGGCGTGGCCTTGCTGGTGGTGCTGTGGGCGCAAATCATCCTGCCCAAGCGCGAACGGCAGGAAACCCACCAGCACGCGGAAGACGACCAGAACGATATGTTCGGCACCGAAAAACCGCTGCCGCGCGCCGAAGACACCTCGATCGGCATCGCCTACAAGGCGCTGCTGGCCGACTTCGGCGACAAGCTGGGCAAGAAAACCCGGATGGACATGAACCTCGGCACGCTGGCCAAGCTCGGCTTCATCGAGCGGCGCGGCGACATCATCGTCGAAGGCCCGCTGCTGGACCTGATGATGGATACCGACGTGCTCAAGGAGCGCATCATCAACGGCGCGCTGGCCGACGTGTTCAAGCGCGCCCCGGCGCAGCTGGTGGCGGTGCCATCGGCCGCGCCCGCCGTCGACGCCGCGGCCGAACCGGTCGAAACGGCGCCGGCCGATGCCGCCGAGCCTACCTCCGACACCCCTGACTGAGAGCCGCCATGTTTCATATCAAATCGCTAGAGCTGGTCCACTGGGATTACTGGCAGCGCATCAAGAACATCCCGCTGGATGCCAAGATCATCACCATCGCCGGCCAGAACGGTTCCGGCAAGACCACCTTGCTCGATGCGCTGCGCACGCTGTTCGGCCTCGATTGCTCGATGGGCCGCACCTATAAGCACTATGCGCGCCACTCGGGCCAGCAAACCGCATGGCTGCGCGCGGTGGTCGACAACCAGGCCGTCGGCAAGCAATTGTCGAACCGGCCATTCCGCAGTTCCGGCTTTTTCAGCGACGATGAAGTGACGCTGTTTTGCCAGATCCAGAAAAACGGCGGCGACTGGAAGCGCCAGTATCTGATGCGTCCGGGCAATATCCAGATCGAGGATATCAGCGACGCCAACGACTGGCTGGGCGTCGAAAACTACCGCAAGCGGCTGGCCAACGCCGGCCTGTCGCCGGCGATGGCCAAGGTGCTGGCGCTGGAGCAGGGCGAAACCGACAAGCTGTGCGAATATGCGCCGCGCCAGTTGCTGGACCTGGTGTTCCAGGTCTTCGGCGACAAGGAAGTGCTGGACGCCTACGACGAAGCGAAGCGCCACCAGCGCGACACCGAAGTCGAATTGAAGCGTTTTGAAACCGAGCTGGAAGCGTCCAGGACCAACCTGGAAGGCTTGCGCCTGCGGGTCGCCAATTATCACCAGTGGGAAGGCTTGCACAAGGAACGCCGCAACTTGCTGGAAGAAGTGCTGCCGAGCCTGCAGTACCACGAAGCGCGTGAAAAAGCCGGGCAAGCCAGCCGCCAGCTGCGCGAAGCGCGCAAGCCGATGGCGCAAGCCGACCAGCAATTGAGCGACAAGCGCCATGCGCTGGCGGTGCAGGCCAAGGCCCTGTCGGACGCGCAAATGCAGGAAACCCTGCTGGAGCAGGAATCGATCGGCTTGCAAAGCCGGCTGTCGCTGGTCAACGGCAAGCTGAAACCGCTCGACAGCCTGCTGGAACAAAAGGAACGCCTGCTGAAACTGGCGGCCGATTCCGGCAGCGACATCGCCGAAGTGGCGCTGCAGCTGGAACAGAAGGAAGCGGAATTGCTGCGCCAGCGCCAGGCGCGCGATACGCTGGCGGCGCGCATCGCCGGCGAACACGCGACCATCGCGGCGCTGCAAGGCAAGACCGCGATGCCGGAGCCGGACAATGTGCGCGGCATGCGCCGCGCATTGCGCGACGAGGGCATCGGCCACGCGATGTTGTCCGATATCGTCGAAGTGACGGACAGCCGCTGGCAGGGCGCCGTCGAGGGCGTGCTGGGCGGCTACGCGTCGGTGGTGCTGCTGGAAAAAGCGCGCGACGCGGCCGCCGCCTACCGGCTGGCCGAGAAGGAGCGCTATCGCCACTTCATCGTGCCGGAGCTGGTCACGGCGCCGACGCCGAAGGACGACAGCCTGTTGGCGGTGGTGCGTTTTTCGGCGCCGGTGCCGGCTTGGCTGGTCGATCAATTGTCGCGCATTGCACGGGTCGATTCGGTCGAAGCCGGTTTCAAGCTGGGCAATGCCGAAGAGTGGATCACGCCGGACGCCTATCACCGCGAACGGCGCGGCGGCCGCTCGCTGTTCGTCGAAGCGTCGCGTTACCGCTTCGGCTCGGCCGGCCGCACCCAGCGCCTGGACGCGCTGCAAAAATCGCTGCCGGCGCTGGAAGCGCAGGAAGATACGCTGACGCTGGCCATCAGCAAGCTGGCGTCGGAAACCGGTGCGCTGAAAGCGCGTCTGGCCGGGGTCGACGCGGCCAAGGAATTGGCGGCACGGCAGGCGGAATTCGATGAAGCGCTGCGCAATTCGGGCCCGTTGAAAGCGGAGCGCCTGGAAGTGGGCAGCCGCCTCGGCGAATTGCAGGGCTTGGTCAAGAACGCCACCGTGGTGCGCACCCGCGCCGATACGGTATGGCAAAACGCGCGCTTCGCCTTGTCGGAAGCCGAAGCCGGATTGCGCCTGAACTACAAGCGCCAGATCGAGCAGCGCGGCGACCATGCGCGGGCCTTGCTGGCCCTGCGTCATAACTGGCGCCATTTGCCGAAAAGCTGGCGCCGGCCGAAGCGCCGCGCCGCGCTGGTGGCCGAACACCAGAATGCGCACCAGGTCGATTTGCGCGTCGCCAGCCTGCAAGTGAGCCTGGCGCGCGACGACTGGGAACTGGACGCGACGGTGATCGACCAGCATCAGCGCCTGTCCGAGCAATTGCATGGCCGCCAGTCGGAAACCGACGAGCGCCGCTACCAGAACAACCGCGCGATCGAAGCGACCGCCAACGCCCGCGGCGCCTACATCGAGCGGCTGCGCTACACCGTCAAGACCTACAGCAAGAACATCAAGGAACTGGGCGAACTGGCCGGCATCGAAGTGCACGCCGATCCGGTGCGGCTGGAAAACGACGATACCCAATTGTCGCAGGCGGGTTTGCACGTGCGCTTCAAGTTCGACGGCAAGGGGCCGATCGGCATGAACGACGGCGAAGCGTCGGGCGGCCAGCAAGTGATGAAGTCGCTGGTATTGCTGATCGGCTTGCTGAAATCGGAAGACGGTTCCGGCGGCTTCGTATTCATCGACGAACCGTTCGCCCACCTGGATATCCGCAACATCCAGCTGGTCGGCGAATTCCTCAAGAATACCGAGGCGCAATACCTGATGACGACGCCGCTGACCCACAATACCGATGTCTACGACCCTTCCGAGCTGACCTTGATCACCAGCAAAAAGAAAAAGGACACGGAATGGGCGCAGCCGATTTTCGTGTTGCAGCGGCGTATTACCGAAGCGGTCAAGGCGGCCTGAGTTTGCGCGCCTCGCTGGCGCGGAAAATCGCCGCGTTGTTATGGGTTTCCAGCTTGCCGGAGTGCAGCGCGGCTGATCACCAGTCGCCGACGCATGATGGCCAGCCTGTCGTGTTTTACACCGTCATCGCCAGCCGTTCGGGTGCAGAAATTTCTAACAGGAATAGGAGGGCATGATGGCGGCGCTGCGCCGTCGCAAAGGCGGCGCGGGGGAAAACGAAAACCGTCAGGCGCTTGCCGGCAGCGCTTTCTGGCGCTGGCGCCAGCGCACCAGGCCCCAGCCGTAGACCGCGTAATAACCGGCCACCAGGCCCAGCGTCAGCAAGGTCAGCGGGCTTTGGCCGAACGGTTCGTTCGGTTGCGGTATCAGCGCGCGGCTATTCATGTACAGCTCCATGCCGCGATAAATCATGCGCGCCGCGAACAGCATCGCCACCGACATGCCCAGATAGCGGTTCGGCGTGTAGAACAGCGCCTTGCCATGGTTTTCAAAACGGGTCAGCTTGATGCCGAAAAAACCCAGCCAGCCGCCAGCCAGTGCGCCGGCCGCCAGGCAAGACAGCGGCAGCACGTCGAACCTGGTCGAGAACGCCAATCCCAGCAGCAGCAGCGGGCACAGGATCACCGCCGTCCAGTGGCGCCACAGGTGCGATTGCTGGCGCGCCGTCAAACGTTTCAGACGCGAATAAATCCGCCAGACCAGCAAGGGGACGAGGACGAGCAGGGCAAGAGTAGTGGTTTCCATGAAGGCATCCGGCAGCCCGCGACGGGCGCAAATAAAACGACGATTGTAAGCCAGATTGCCGTTGCCGCGGCAGCTGATCCCGGTATTGCTTATTGACATTTTTATGGCATGAAAGCAATATAAACGATCACAAAATGCCGCCACGCACGGCATGGTGCCGACTTTCCTCCTTGTCATTGCTGATCGGATTTTCATGACTGCACGTTCCCCCCTGCTGCCGGTGACGCTAGGCTTGATGGCGGCTTCCTCGACGGCCGGCGCCCAGAATGCCGCTTATCAATTGCCGCCGGCGCCATTGCAAGCCATCGTCGATGCGCCGCGCGCGCCGGCGCTGAGCCTGAGCCCGAAACGCAATCTGGCGGCGATGTTGCAAACGCCGGCCTTGCCGGGCATGAGCGAAGTGGCGCAGCCGGAATTGAAGCTGGCCGGTCTGCGCATCAACCCGCGCACCTATTCGGCCAGCCGTTTTTCGTTTGGCGCCGGTTTGAGCTTGCTGGACATTGCAACCCAGCAGGACATCAAGATCAGCGGCTTGCCGGCCGCGCTGCGCATCGCCGACCTGGCCTGGTCGCCGGACCAGCATTACCTGGCCTTCAGCCATATCGCGTATGCCGAAGCGGCTGGCGCGCAACATCCGGGTGTCGAACTGTGGCTGCTCGATGTGCGTACGAAGGTCGCGCGCAAGCTGGCCGCGCAGCCATTGTCGGCGGTGTATGGCCGCGGTTTTTCGTGGCTGCCGGACAGCAAAGGCTTGATCGTGCAATTGAAACCGGCCAAGCTGGGCGAGGCGCCGCGCTCGAACGGCATTCCGGGCGGCCCAAGTACGCAGGATAGCGAACCGGGCGGCGCCATCCGGCAATTGCGCACTTATCCCGACCTGTTGAAAAATGAAGCGGACGCCAGGCTGTTCGAACATTATGTGACGGTGCAACTGGCGCAGATCGATCTCGCCGGCAAGACACGCCCGATCGGTGCGCCGGACCAGTTTTCGCGCGTGTCGATCGCGCCGGGCGGCCAATATCTGCTGACGCAAAGCATAGAGCGGCCGTATTCCT
This sequence comes from Janthinobacterium agaricidamnosum NBRC 102515 = DSM 9628, assembly GCF_000723165.1. NCBI lineage: Bacteria > Pseudomonadati > Pseudomonadota > Betaproteobacteria > Burkholderiales > Oxalobacteraceae > Janthinobacterium > Janthinobacterium agaricidamnosum. The sequence continues at coordinate 5,151,745 of NZ_HG322949.1, read as the reverse complement.
ATATCGTGCCGGCGTCGAGCTTCGGCAAGCGCATCGAGGTGCGCGACTTGCAAGGCCGGGTGGTGCACACGGTGCTCAAGCGCGCGCTGGAAGAGGGCTTGCCGCCAGGTAACGATGCGGTGCCGCCCGGCGTGCGCGAAGTGTCCTGGCGCGTCGATGCGCCGGCCACGCTGGTGTGGGTCGAAGCGCAAGATGGCGGCGATCCGGCCAGGGCGGCGGACATTCGCGACATCGTCTACAGCCAGCCGGCGCCGTTCACGGCCCGGCCGGAGGTGCTGGCGCAACTCGGTTCGCGTTATGCCGGCATCGCCTGGGGCCGCGGCGACATGGCCTTGCTGGTCGAACACTGGTACCAGACCCGCGCGCTGAAACAATGGCGTATCGCCCCCGACCAGCCGGGCAAGGAAGCCGAACTGGTGTACGCCGGTTCGTCGGAAGACCGCTACAACGATCCGGGCAAGCCGGTGATGCAGCCGGACAGCGCCGGCTTGCCGCGTTTGCTGATCGGCCCCGGCGACACCATCTTGCTGGACGGTTCGGGCGCGTCGAGCGAGGGCGACCGTCCCTTCATCGACCGGCTCAGCCTGATTACTAAAAAGAAGGAACGGCTGTTCCAGAGCGCCGCGCCGTATTATGAAAACGTGGTGGCGGTATTGAGCGACGACGGCAGCCGTTTGCTGTCGACCCGCGAATCGCCGGCCGAGCGGCCGAATTATTATGTGCGCGACCTGAAGCTGGATGCGGCGCAACAACTGACCGCGCTGACGCATTTCCCGCATCCGCTGCCGCAATTGAAGGATGTGCAGAAAGAGCAGATCCGTTATCAACGCGCCGATGGCGTCGGCCTGACCGCGACCTTGCTGTTGCCGCCGAACTATGACGCCAGGCGCGACGGCCCATTGCCGATGCTGATCTGGGCCTATCCGCATGAATTCAAGTCGGCCGCCGCCGCCAGCCAGACCACCGGTTCGCCGTACCGCTTCAACGCGGTCGGCTACTCGGGACCGTCGGCGTTCCTGGCCATGGGCTACGCGGTGCTCGACAATCCATCGTTCCCGATTGTCGGCGGCAAGGACGGCGAGGAGCCGAACGATACCTATCTGCCGCAACTGGTGGCCGATGCGCAGGCGGCGGTCGATGAAGTGGTGCGGCGCGGCGTGGCCGAGCGCCACCGCATCGCGATCGGCGGCCATTCGTATGGCGCGTTCATGACCGCTAACCTGCTGGCGCATACGCGCCTGTTCCGCGCCGGCATCGCGCGCAGCGGCGCCTATAACCGCACCTTGACGCCATTCGGCTTCCAGTCGGAAGAGCGGCCGTTCTGGAAGGCGCAAGACGTCTACCAGGCCATGTCGCCATTCAATTACGCCGACAAGATCCAGGATGCGATGCTGCTGATCCACGGCGAGCAAGACAATAATCCCGGTACGTTCCCGATCCAGAGCGAGCGCATGTTCCAGGCCATCAAGGGCTTGGGCGGCACCGCGCGGCTGGTGATGTTACCGAATGAAAGCCACGCTTACCGGGCGCGCGAATCGATCATGCAGATGTTGTATGAAACCAATAACTGGCTGGATAAATATGTGAAGAACGCCAGGCCGGAAGCGGTAAGTAACAAGTTTCAGTGAGACGGTTGGCCGATGCTGGCGGGTTCGGCCCGACTCATGGTAATGTCATCCTTTCATCATCAGTATGGAGGACTCGCCATGGACCCAGTCGCGATTCACGCCCACCGCGCGCCAGACCCGGCGCCGGTGGATGACCCGATGCCGGAACCGTCGCCGCATCCGCATCCGGTGCATCCGGTGCCGCAAGACGATCCCGTACCCGATCCCAACCCCAGTTAAGAAAGGCTGTTTTTACATGGCAATTATCAAGGAAGCGTACACACGCAAGGTCAGCGGTGAAGTATTCGATTACGAGCTCGACTACACACCGGGCACGGACGTGGCGTGGATTGCACGGGTGTACCGCGATGGCGACCTGAAGGGTTCGCCGCATGGCGCGCTGACCGGCAATGTGTTGTCCGGTCCCGCCTTGCTGCAATATCTGACGGGTTATGTCGAAGGCATGATCGAGCGCGGCCTCGACCTGGAGTAAGCCGCGCTCTTCGGCAAATTAATCGAATGCCCAGGTGTACAACACGTCCAGGGCATTATTGGTGCCGGTCTGGAATTGCAAGGTGATGCGCCGGTTCCATTTATAGCGCAGTTTGACCAGGCTGGACGCCGAACTGGCGCCTTGCTCGAAGCTCAGGTAGGCGCGCGACGAGATGCGCTTGCCGACCGTTACGACGGTGCTTTCCAGGCCCTTGGCTTGCGATAATCCCACTTCATCGAGTCCCAGCGAGTTGGCCAGCTTGCCTTGCATACCGCCGCCGGTGCCGCCGAACAATGCGCCGGCCGCCGTGGTCAGCAAGCCCATTTCATCGCCGGCCGTGCCTTCGGTGCCATGGCCGAGGATCAGCCACGCCAGTTTGTCGCTGTCCGACACCGAGGGCGTCGATACCAGCTTGGCGGTCGGCGCCTGCGCCGTGCCGCGCACTTCGACCCCGGCCTCGACGTTGGTTTCGGATAAGGCTTCGCCTTCCGGCCGCTTGCGCACCGCCAGGATGTTCAAGCCCGGATTGTCGTAGGCGCCGGTGAAGTTGATCACGCCCCGTTCGATGCTCAGCTTCTGGCCGTAGGCGGCATAGTTGCCATTGTCGACGCGGATGCTGCCGGTGATGCGCGGCGGGCGGCGGTCCAGCACGCGGATGCGCAGGTTGCCGCCCAGGTCGGCGTCCAGGCCCATGCCTTTTAAATGGAAACGGTTGCCGAGGTCGGCTTCCAGGTCGATATTCAGCGGCAGCGACGGCGCCGCCTTGGCGCCGCCGGGACCGGTGCCCTTGCCGGCCTTGCCCAGCACCACCACGTCATCGCTCTGGGTCGGCGTATCTTGCGACGCCAGTTCGATGGTGGCGCGGTCGGCCTTGAACTTGCCTTCGAAGCTGAAGCGCTTGTCGTTGCGCACCAGCGTGCTGCTGCCGCTGAGTACCAGCGTGCGGTCGGGCCGCGCCAGTGCCTGCAGCTTGTCGGCCACCAGTTTCAATTCCATGCTGGCTTCGGCATTTGCAAAGCGCACCCAGCCGTCGGCCTGCACCTTGCCGTCGCCGCCATCGAAGGCGAGGCGTTGCAATTGCAACTGGTCGCCGGCCAATTTTGCCTGCAATACGCCATTGCGCAGTTTCAAGCCCTGGTCGGCCCAGTTGACGACCAGTTTATCGCCGCTGAGGTCGCCGTTCAGCGAGGGCGCGGCGATGGTGCCGCCGCTGGTCAGCGCCAGTTTCAGCGCGCCGCCCAGCTCCAGTCCCGCTTGCCCGGTCAGCGGCCCCAGCCACGCCAGCGATGGCATGTCGATACTGCCGGTCAAGTTCAGCGGGCTGTCGCCGGCGATGCGGCCTTGCTGCATTTGCACCGTGCCGTCCAGGCGCACCTGGCCGGAACGCGCGCCGTCCAGCGCGACTTGCATGCGCAACTGGCTGTTGGCGACGTCGGCGCGCGCATCGAGCGTGCGCAAGCCGAGCAGCAGAGGCTGTTCGCTGCCGACCGTGATGTCGCCTTTTTCGCGGAAGACATGCAGCATGCCGGCCAGCGCGGGGTCCTTGCCGGCCGCCGCTCGCAGATCCAGATTCCATTGCGCGCCGAGGGTCATGTCGCTGCGCATGGTTTGCTGCAAATCCGGCACCGCTTGGGTCAGGTAATTCAGCGGCACGCCGGCCGCCTGGCCGCTGCTGGCCCAGCGCGGCCCGGCTTTTTCCAGGCTTTGCAGGCTGATGCTACCGGCCGGCAATTTGATGACGGCATTCGATACGGAGATCTGTTCCGGATGCATCAGTCCCGCCAGGCCGCCATCCTTGGGACCGGCGACCCGGATCGGCGCCGGCGCCTGCAAGGCCAGCGCAAAGCGGCCGCGGTTTTGCAGCGCGTCCAGGCTGCCAAGCCACACACCCTGATTCAAGCCGCCCTTGACCGTGGCCGACACGTCGAAGTCATCGTTGCGCGCCGTCAGTTGCAGGCTGTGCGCCGCCAGGGTACCCTTGCTCGACAGGCGCGCGCTGGCCAGCTTGAAGGCGGTGCTGCTATAGCCGGTCACGTCGATATCGCTGACCAGCGGATCGGCCGCGCCCTGGCCGGCGCCGAGGCTGGCGCTGGCGCGCAGCGCCTTGACCTGGTGTTCGCCAAAGAAACGCAGTTGCTGGCCATCGATATTCAAGCTCAGCGCCGGCGCTTTCATGCTGCCGGACAAAGCGCCATTGCCATGCAACACGCCGCCAAATTGCGCACCCAGGCTGGCCAGTTGCGGCGCATCCAGTTTCCAGTCCAGCTTGTCGCGCGCGCCGCCAAAACTGCCGCGCGCCTGCATGCTGTTCGGTCCCAGGTGCAGATCGATGTCGGCGCTGTCGATGCGGCTGGCATCGGCGCTGACCTTGGCGTACCCGGTCAGCGGCACATTTTGCAGCGTCGAAGCCGGTTGCAAGGCCAGGTTCAGCGCCAGTTTCCAGTCGCCGCCGAGGCGGCCGCCGCCATTAAAATCGGCATTGATATTGCCGCTCGGATAAGCGCCAAAGGCGGCGGGATTGAATTTCTGCGCGGAGCCGGTCAGCTTCAGGTCGGCGACCTGTTTCGCTCCGCTCAAGCCGACTTCGCCGCTGGCGTGCAGCACGCTGTCCTGGCCCACTCCCGGCCGTTTGGCGGCGCTCAGGCCCAGGCCTTTGGCGTCGGCGACAAAGGTGCTGCGCGGTTCCTGCAGCGTACCGCTGGCGACGCCGCTGGCGTTGAGGGAGCCCAGCAAGTCGCTGTGCGCGGCCGACAATTGGCGCGCGTCGACTGTCCAGTTCAAGCGCTCGCCCGGCGCGCCGAAGTTGCCGCGCACCTCGACCGAGTTCCGGCCCAGCGCCAGCCTGGCGTCGACGCCGCTGACATGCCGCGCATCGGCGGTGACTTTGCCGGCTCCGCTCAATGGCTGGTTCAGCAAGCGGCTGGGGCGCAGCGCCACGTCGGCGTTGACCAGCCATTGCGGCGCCACATGGCCGTCGACGTTGATAGCGGCGTTCAGGTCGGCCACCGGATAGGCGCCGAAATCGGCCGGATTAAAACGGCTGGCGCTGGCCGTGGCCTTGAATTGCTGTGCATCTTTCAAGCTGGCCTGGCCGCTGACAGTCAATTGCCCCTTGCCGGCTTGCAAGCGCGCCTGCTGGATGCTGAGCAGCGAGTCGAGCAGGCTGGCCTGCACGTCGAGCCGCAAGGTGGTCTTGCCCAGTTCGGCCAGCCTGGCGCTGACGGTATGCGTCTTGCCGTCGCTGCCGAGCTTGATGTCGCCGGCGATATGAGTGCTGTTCAGGCTGCCCTGGATCGCCTTCAGGTCGATCTTGTCGGTGTGCAAGGTGAACAGCGCGCTGCCGACCGGGCCATCCGCCGCATCGCGGTTGATACTGCCGCTGCCGGTGAATTTGCCGGCCTGGGCAAAGTCGAGCAGCGCGCTGGTGATGGTGGTCGCGGTCAGCGTGCCGCCCACTTGCGCGCTGATGCTGTGCAGCGGCAAGCGCTGCCGGTCCAGCGGGCCGGGCGCGGCTGTGTTGCTGATGGCCAGCTTGCCGGACACTTCCTGCTTGCTGCCGATGCTTGCGTCCAGATCCAGGCTCAGCTCGGCTTGCGGCCATGTCGCGTCGTAGCGGCCGGGATTGATGTTGCGGCCCTGGATGCTGGCCGAACGCAAGATGATCACCGGGTCGAACGGCGCCAGCGCCAGGTGCGCATCGGCGCTGGCCGGGCCGGCGCTGCCGCTGGCCTTGATATCGACCAGCGCCAGGTCGCCGCCCACTTGCATCGTCAGCGCCGCCGGTTTTTCACCGGCGGCCGGCACTGATTGCGCCCAGCCGGCCTTGCCGTCCAGCTTGAACGGAGCATTTGTAGCGACGCTGGCATTGGCGGTCACGGCGCCCCACGGCGTGATCGCGCTGGCGTCTTGCAGGCGCCATTCGGTCTTGCCGCCAGATAAATTGAAATGCACTTTTTCGATCACATTGCTGCCGCTGTCGCCTTGCAGCGTGATCTTGTCCAGCCGCGCATCGGCGATGCTCAGCTGGAATGGCGCGGCCAGGCTGGTGGGCAAGGTCGACGGTTCCGACGGGCCGGTGCTTTTCACCACCATGCTGGCCACGTGCAATTCGCTGATCGCGATGCCTTCCGAAAAAAACTGCAACGGCGACCAGTTGATGTCGATATTCTCGGCAGTAATTGTCTGGCTCTTGCCGCGGTAGCTGACGTGGCCCAGGTGCATCTTGTTGTACAGCGAGCCGGACACGCCGCTGACGACGATCTGGCCGCCGCTGGCGCTGGACACCTTGTCGAGCAACGCTTGCAGCGTCGATTCGCGGCCGAGCAGCCAGAGCGCGCCGCCCAGCAGCACGGCGGCGGAACCGATGCCGATCAGGGTGTAGCGCGGCCAGCGCCGCGCTGCCTGTGGCGCCGGCGCGGGGACGTGGGAGTCAGGCGGGGTAGGTGGGGTGGTATCGGACATTAGAACGTGAATCCCAGAGAAAAGTGCATACGGTATTTTTGGACCGCGTGGCCATACGCGACATCGACATTGATCGGGCCGACCGGACTTTTATAACGCACCCCCAGGCCATAGCCGGATTTCGGATGCAGGTCCTTCAGCGTATCGGCCGCATTGCCGGCGTCGTAGAACGCGGCGGCGCCCCATTTCGGCTTGAACCAGTACTGGTATTCGGCGCTGGCGGTGGCCAGGTAGCGGCCGCCGACGATGGCGTCGCCTTCGCGCACGCCCAGGTCCTGGTAGGCGTAGCCGCGCACCGACTGGTCGCCGCCGGCGCGGAACAGGTACACCGCCGGCACGCCGGCTTTTTCCTTGGAACCGAGCGCGCCGCCTTCGCCGCGCACGATCACCGTGCCTTTGGCGCCGACCGGCTGGTAGTACACGAACTTGGCGCTGCCGCGCACGAAGCGTTCATCGGTCAGGATCGGCAGCAGGGCGCCGCCCAGCTGGGCGTTGATGACGTAACCCTGGCTGGGGAATAAAAGATTGTCGAGGCGGCGCTTGGTGAGCGAAAAGGTCAGCGGCAAGCTTTTGCTGCGGGTCGGGTCCAGGCCATCGACGGTTTTTCCCTCGCTCAAGAATTCGAAGGACAGGCTGCGTTCCAGCTGCGGCGTGCCCCAGCGGCGCTTGGCGGCGATGGTCGACACGCTGGTGATTTCGTTGGAAATGTCGCTGCGCTCGAACGACGCGCCGACGCTGTCGTTGTAGCCGTCAGGCGTGGTCGGGAAATAAAAGTCGCCGCGCGCGCTTTGTTTCTTGGTTTCCATCGTCAGCGCGCTTTTCAACTTCAGGCCCATGACGTTCAGGTTGTCATAGTTCAACTGGGCGCGGTTACCGGTATTGGTGCTGTAACCGAGACCGGCGCTGACGTTTTGCTGCTTGTTTTCGGTGACGCGCACCAGCAGCGGCAGCGGCGCCATCACGCCCGGGCCTTTCGGCTTGACGGCGGCCGGGTCTTGCCTGACTTCCTGGCTTTGCTGGACGACATCGAGCTGTTCGCTCAGCACGCTGCTCATGTCGGCGCTGACTTCGACGCTGGCGAAGTAACCGGTATCTTGCAAACGCGCCTGGTAGGCCTGCAGCGATGCTTCATCGTAATAATCGCCGGGGTGGATCTGGTTCAGATTACGGATCACCGAGGCCGGATAGCGCTTCAAGCCTTCGATGCGCAATTCGCCAAACCGTAATTCGGGACCGCTGTCGAGCACCACCTTCAAGGCCACCGTATGCGTGTCCGGATCGACTTGCGCCTCGGTGTCGACCAGTTGCGCGCGCGGGTAGCGGGTTTGCACCACTTGCCGCAGCAAGCCGCGCTTGGCTTGTTCCCACTCGGCCTGGCGGAATACCTGGCCTTGCTGCAAGGTCCAGCTGGCTTTCAACGCGTCGGTATCGAAGGGATCGCTGCTGGCCAGCGGCGGCGTGGTATCAAAACCCTGTAATACCAGTTCAACCTGGCCGACCACCACCGGCTGGCCCGGCTCGACCTTGATATGCACCGTCGGCGTGCCGCTGCCGTCATCGAGCCTGACGCTGACGTCGGGCGTGTAAAAGCCGGCGGTCGCGACCAGGTTCCTGACTTGTTCCGGCGCGCCGCGCACCAGCCGCTGCAATTGCTCGCGGTCGGTGCGCGGATTGTCCTGGAAGCGGAACAGGTCCAGGTTTTTTTCCAACAAGTCATCGAGCGGATCGGGGGCGTCGACCTTGACGACATAGTGCAATGCGGCTGGTGCCGCGGCCGGGGACGCTTCGGTTTCGTTAGCCGCTGCGTCTTGCAATGCGGCAAAAGCATGCACCGGCAAGGCCAGCACGGCGCCGCTGGCCACCGCCAGTGTCATTTGTCCCATTACTTTTGTCACCACTTGTGCCAAAATTCGTGGTCTTGCCGGATCGCCGGCGGCTCGTTGGATGGGTTGTACAGGAAACATGTTGCTCCAGGATGGTGTGCTTTCTGTATGTTACCGGAATAGGGAAACCGATGGCGGACGAATAATTTTAATGCTGCTGAGAATGCGTGTCGCGGCGTTCACACCACGAAATAAGGAAAGACTACTATGCTTGCAACTGACTCCGCACTGGTGCTGTTTAGCGGTGGACAAGACTCCACCACTTGCCTGGCCTGGGCCCTGGAACATTATGCGCGGGTTGAAACCATCGGTTTTGACTACGGCCAGCGCCATGCGATCGAATTGACGGTGCGCCCGACGCTGCTGGAGCAGATGCGCGGCCAGTCGGCCGAGTGGCATAGCCGCCTGGGACAGGATCATATGATCGACCTGTCGCTGATCGCCGCCATTTCCGATACGGCGCTGACGCAAAACGTCGAAATCGCGATGCAGGAAAACGGCTTGCCGAATACCTTCGTGCCGGGTCGTAACTTGCTGTTCATGACGGTTGCGGCCACGGTGGCGTACCGGCGCGGCTTGACGGTGTTGGTCGGCGGCATGTGCGAAACGGATTTCTCCGGTTATCCGGATTGCCGCGACGATACGATGAAAGCGCTGCAAGTGGCGCTGAACCTGGGCATGGCGACCCGCTTGAAAGTGGAAACCCCGCTGATGTGGCTGGACAAGAGCCAGACCTGGGACCTGGCGCATGGCTTGGGCGGCCAGCCGCTGGTCGACCTGATCCGCAGCGGCACCCACACTTGCTACCTGGGCGAACGTGGCCAGTTGCACGACTGGGGCTACGGCTGCGGCACTTGCCCGGCCTGCGCCTTGCGCGCCAAGGGTTACCAGGAATATGCGGCGCGCAGCGGCGCCGTTTAAACGCTGTTTCGGCAGACGATGCATGCTCCGCCGAGAGCATGCTTGACGAGTGCTACAGATGGCGGAAGACCTGCACCAGGCCGAGCAAGGTTATTGCCGCCAGCACCAGTGTCGTCGCCAGCGCCAGGCCGCCGGCCACCAGACTGAGCCGCAAGGCGCCGCGCCAGCCCAGCAGCACGCCTTGTGCGGTGCTGGCCCGCGTGCTGAAATACCAGGTGCTCAGGAACAGTATCAGCGCGAACGTGATCGTTCCGGTCACGCTGTGCGGCAGCCCTTTCGGCCATGACATGCCGGCCATGGACGGAATCATGTACAGCGCCGTCAATAGCAGCGAGAACAGGAAGCAATCCTGCCAACTGACGGCTATGCGCCGCAATATCCTTGCGGCCAATTTGATCAGACACGGCCCCAGCAGCAGCGATGCGACAACAGCGATCAGCGCGAGCAATTCTGGCATGGAAGACTCCTGATGACGCACGTCCCGAGGCCGGTCGGGGAAAGTCCGGAATGCCGGCGATGGCGTGCCAACTTTTCTTTTATTGTACTATTATTGCAACAATTCTCGGGGGCCAGGCAGGCCGGCGCCGGCAAGGCGCCCGACGTTAGCGATGGGCTGATCGGAAGTCATGCCGTGGCGACCGGCAGCGGCGCCTATCGTCTTGCCAGTCACATGCGGGCCTGGCGGACGATGCAATGAAAGCAGTTTTGCTGAATGAATACATGTGGTCGTTTTTATACATGCACTTTATTGCAAGGCGGTGCACTGTCACGTACTATCATTGTTATCCTTGACCAATAGTGGCTGGGAATGCGGAGCCTGCCGGCCGCCGTTGCGACGTTTTGATGGGTTTCACCGGTCAAACAATTCATCCTGTCATGAACAAACCCGCCGCTCCGCCTACCGCCATCCGCGTATTTCCGGACTGGATGCAGCCGCGGTTTGTCGCCGTGTTGACGCTGGCCATTTGCCTGGGGTTTACGGTGGGTGTCTGGCGCAGTGCCCGCGATGCCGCCGAGCAGCAGGTGCAAGCCGATTTTCATTACCGGGTGCGCGAGCTGGTGCAACAGCTGGAATCGCGCATGCAAACTTATCTGCAAGTCTTGTATGGCGTGCAGGGCTTGTATAACAGCAACGGCGTGATCGACCGCCAGGCTTTCCATGCCTACCTGGACGTGCAGCACATCGACCAGCATTTCCCCGGCATCCATGGCGTCGGCTATATTCCGCAAGTGCCGCTGGCCGCGCGCGAGGCGCATGTCGCGGCGCTGAAGGCGGAAGGTTTTCCCGAGTATGCGATCCGGCCAGCCGGCCAGCGCGCGCTGTATGCGCCCATCGTTTTCCTGGAACCGTTCAACGACAGCAATTTGCGCGCCTTCGGCTTCGATGTGTATTCCGAGCCGCTGCGGCGCGCGGCGCTGGAGCGGGCGCGCGACAGCGGGCAGGCGGCGATGACCGGCAAGATACGGCTGGTGCAGGACAACGACGCGGCCGGCTTGCCGCTGCCGGGCCGGGCCGGCCAATTCGGTTTCCTGATCGTCTTGCCGGCCTACGACAACAGCCGTCCGTCGGCCACGGTGGCGCAGCGCCGGCGCGGTTTGCTCGGCTGGATTTTTGCGCCGTTCCGCATCGACGACTTGATGGCCGGCCTGAGCGGCGCCCATGCCAGCTTGCTGGACCTGGAAATCTACGATGGCGACGTGGTCAGCGAGGCCAGCCGCATGTATGACGCGGCGCCCGGCGCGGCCTACGGCATGCGCCGCACCGCGCAGCAAAAGATCGCGCTGGCCGGCCACCGCTGGACCGTGCTGGTCGGCGCCTTGCCCGGCTTCGACGAGGCCGTGACCGACAAGCCGCGCCTGATCGCCTGGGCCGGCGTGCTGCTCAGCCTCGGCTTGACGGTGCTGACCTGGCTGCTGGCGCGCAGCCGCTTCCACGCCAAGGCGGCGCTGCACCAGGCTGGTTTGCTGACGCGGCAATTGAACGATGGCCAGGCCAGCCTGCTGGCGATGGCGGAAGCGTCGCAGCGCAGCCAGGCGATGCTGCGCAGCATACTCGATTCGACCGTCGACGGCATCCTGGTCGATACCATCGAGGGGCGGATTTTTACGTCGAACCGGCGCTTCCGCGAATTGTGGCATGTGCCCGATGCGCTCGATTGGCAAGCCAACGGCTCCGCCTTGTTCGACTATCTGGAGCAGCAGCTGGAACAAGCCGCGCCGTTGAACCTGGGCCGCCAGCAGATGCCGCAAGGCCACCGCGAACAGCGCGATATCCTGCAACTGCGCGACGGCCGGGTATTTGAACAATTCATCCGCAGCATGCAACTGGGCAATGATGTGGCGCGGCTATGGTCGTTCCGCGACATCACCGAGCGCAACCAGGTGGAGCAGCGCGAACGGACGCGGCGCCATGTGCTGGAATTGCTGGCCACCGGCGCGCCGCTGGGCGCGGTGCTGGAAAACGTGGTGCTGGGCGTCGAGTTGGCCAATCCCGGCATGTTGTGCAGCATCTTGCTGCTCGATGCCGAGGGCAAGCATTTGCTGGTCGGGGCCGCGCCCAGCCTGCCGGCTTTTTTTAACGCCGAAGTGCATGGCCATTCGCTCGACACTTTGCAAGGTTCTTGCGGGCAAGTGCTGCGCAGTGGCAAAAGGGTGATTGCCGAAGATATCGCCAGCGATCCCTTATGGTCGGCCTACCGCGAGCTGGCGCGGCGCGCCGAGCTTGGATCGTGCTGGTCGGAGCCGATACGCGGCGCCAGCGGCAAGCTGCTGGGCACGTTCGCGATTTACCACCGCAGCGCGCACCGGCCCAGCCGGACCAATATTGCCTTGATCGAAGAAGCGTCGCACCTGACCGGCATCGCGATCGAACAGGCGCAATCGGCGCTGGCGCTGCGCGCCGGCGAAGCGCGTTTCCGCAGCCTGTACGACAATGCCCCGGTCGCCTTGTGGGAGCAGGATTGGTCGGCCTTGAACCAGGCGCTGGCCGAGCTCGATTTGTCCGGCGTGCAAGACCTGGAACATCACTTGCTGGCCGCTCCGCAGCGCTTGAAGGAATTGGCCGGCATGGTCAGGATACTCGACGTCAACGCCGCGGCGCTGGCCCAGGTCGGCGCGGCCGGACCCGGCGAAATCGCCAGCCTGAGCCTGGCGCAAAATTTCGACGACAGCGCGATGGAAAGTTTTGCGCGGACGCTGGCGGCGCTGGCGCGCGGCGCCCATCTGTTCGAATGCGAAAGCAGTTTCTTGCGGCTCGACGGTGTCGAACGGCAAAACGAATTGACCTTGCTGGTGATGCCGGGCCATGAACACAGCCTCGATTTTGTCATCGTGTCGACGCTCGATATTACCGAACGCAAACGCATGAACGCCGAATTGCTGTTGCTGGCGACCACCGATTTCCTGACCGGCTTGCCGAACCGGCGCCAGTTCATGGCGCGCCTCGATGATGAACAAGCCCGCTTGCAGCGCGAAATCGAAAGCTGCGCCAGTGTATTGATGCTCGATATCGATTACTTCAAGCACATCAACGATGAATATGGCCACGCGGTCGGCGATGCGGTCTTGCGCCACCTGGGCGGCTTGATGCGGCAAATCCAGCGCAAGGTCGATACCCTGGGACGCGTCGGCGGCGAGGAATTCGCGATCTTGTTGCCCGGCACCGACACCGTGGCGGCCGGCCTGTACGCCGAGCGGCTGCGGCGCCACATCGCCGAGACGCCATTGCAACTGAGCAATGGCTACGGCAATATCGCGGTCACCGTCAGCATCGGCATCGCCGCGATGTCCGGCGCCGAAGCCGATTGCGACTCGGTGCTGCTGCGCGCCGACCAGGCCCTGTATTGCGCCAAGCGCGGCGGGCGCAACCGGGTCGAACAGAGTATCAGCGGCGGCTCCGGCTGGATCGGTAAACAGGCGGCAAATTAATATTTACACAGCCTGGCTGGCATTGCGCTGCTTGCGGTTACGCGCGACCAGCCACACGATGGTGGCCACGATCAGCAGCGGCAGCAGCAACGGTGCGCTGAAGGCCACGGCCAGCAGCACGCACATGGCGATAATGCCTGCCGCCAAGACACTGACGCCGGCCAGCACGACCATGGTGAACAGCGCGGCGCACAGCAGCGCCACCACGCCGAAGATCAGGCCGCCGCCGGCAAACAGCATGGCGATCAGCGCGCCGGCCGGCCCGCCGATGTCATCGCCATCCCAGCGGACCATCATGTCATGGGAACCTATCGATTTCAGCATCAGCATGGCGATCAACAAGACGATGACGAGCGTAAGGAATTTTTTCATGATGGTCCCCTGAGTATGGTGGTGTTACGGTTGGCGATATTGCTACTGTAGCCAGCGCCGCTCCCTGGATCGAGCGCCGTGCGACAGGCCGTCAGATCCGCGGCATGAACGGTTTTTCCAGCCGATGAATGCCAATATTATTCCGCCGTGCCGTGCTTCGGAGTTCTTCCCTTGTATCCATCGTGACAAGGAAAACACCATTTTCCTTTGCCTGTCAGGGGTGGAACTTGTCGATGGCGTGTCATTCCAGCACAAGTGTGCGCCAGGCCGGCAGGTCACTCGCTACGCCTTTGCGCACGACGCGAAATACCGCGGATGTGACCGGAATGGGCTGTCTGGCAGGCAGCGGAGTGAAGTCGCCATTCTTGCGGTCGTGCCGCGCATAATGAACCAGGCGGCCGCGTGCCAGGAAGGCCAGCGACATTTCCCCGTCATCCCTGGACTCAAAGGGAACCAGACGCGCGCAATCGTTGACGGAGATATGCAATGTGCCGCACACCGCTGATCGTGGTGCATAAGGGGCGAAAAGGTAGACCTGATCCCACTCGAAGCGGGTAGCGTCCGCCAGGCGAATGCTCTGCGTGTCCGGTGTCCGTATGAGTTCACCAATCGAACCACTGAGCTCTGAGTCATTGCTACAGGCAACAATCGCGATCAGCAAAATTGCCGACAAAAGGGTGGTCCGGTTTCTGGTGATGGATGAAGTCATGATCAAAGTCAACTTGTTTGGGGACGGGCCGCTGTTGGCCGGCAGCGAAAAAATAGCGCCATGTCCCAGTCATCCCGGCATGATCGAGCGCCTGGGCCGGCGTTGACAATGACTTTACCTTACCGGCGCCCATGCCTCAAGAGTCTTGATGAGCATATTCTGCAAGACCGCTGCATGAACAATGTGGTCGATTTAACTTGTATTGGAGTAATAGCGTCCTATACTGAATGTCTGCACTTGCGCAGGGAGACTCAGGGAGGCTCAAAATGCTTGTGTTTTTTGCGACCGGGGATCAATCGATATCCCTGAATACCATGCGCCAGCGTAGCGCACAGATGGATTGCTCAGGGCCGAAGGGCGCGCCGCCGGCGATTCCGCCGATCATCATCACGCCATTCAGCTACCATACGCCGGGTCCGGCCATCGACCCGCAGCGGCGCCCGCCCGGCCCGCCGGTCAGGCCGCCGTGCCGGCCATCGATGTCCTTGTAGCTGGACCGGCGTTAAGGGATTCGTTTCGGGAATAATGCTCGTGGTAAACACACGATGATGCGGCGCGGCCGGCTGATTTCGACTATCATGCCAGCCTCCCCATCTTGATAGAGTTTGCCCCCATGAGTACCGAATTCACCGATATCCCCGAGCCGGACGATGGCGCCCCGATCCAGGAACCGCGCCTGTGGGCAGGCAATGGCTGGACCGCGCGCGTCATCAAGAATGAAGAGGATGAAGGCTGGGCGGTCGCCATGATCAAGGATGGCGAACCGGAACCGGCGCTGGTCGGCCCGTGGACCATGGGGCGCGACAAGAAAAATCCGAAGCCGCTCGATGTCAACGCCTTCAATACGCTGGTCAAGACCGCGTCGGAAGTGCTGCGCCGGCATGAACAGCAATTGCACGCGCAATTGCACAAGACCTTGTACGTCAGCACTGACGATGGACAGATCAAGGTCATGCTCGACATCGTGCCGGATGAAGACCATCCGTACGCCGAGCTGAGCGCCTACGACCAGGAGGGCGAACAACTGGCCAAGGTGCGTACCTCGGCCGGGTTCAAGTTAAGCGCCGCCAGCGCCGCCAAATGGATCGAAGGCGGCTACCGGAAGCCTTGATTCATTTGACGTACGATTCTTCACGCCGGTAAGCCAGCCGGTACAGCAGCGGCAACACCAGCAAGGTCAGCGCCGTCGATGACAGGATGCCGCCGATCACCACGGTGGCCAGCGGCCGCTGCACTTCGGCGCCGGTGCCGGTGGCGATCGCCATCGGCACGAAGCCCAGCGACGCCACCAGCGCCGTCATCAGCACCGGCCGCAAGCGCGTCAGCGCACCTTCCCGTATCGCCTGGTCCAGCGTGCGGCCCTGTTCGCGCAGCTGGCGGATGAAGGCGATCATCACCAGCCCGTTCAACACCGCCACGCCGGACAGCGCGATAAAGCCGACCGCCGCCGAGATCGACATCGGGATATCGCGCAGCCACAGCGCGATGATGCCGCCGGTCAAGGCGAACGGGATGCCGCTAAACACCAGCAAACCATCCTTGAGATTGCCGAACATGGCGAACAGCAAGATAAACACCAGCAACAGCGCCAGCGGCACCACCAGTTGCAAGCGGTGCGTGGCCGATTGCAATTGCTCGAACTGGCCGCCCCAGCTGGTCCAGTAGCCGGCCGGCACCTTGACCTGTTCGCGGATTTTCAGCTCGGCGTCGGCGACGAAGGAGCCGATATCGCGCCCGCGCACATTGGCGCTGATGACGATGCGGCGCTTGCCGTCTTCGCGGCTGACCTGGTTCGGCCCCGGCGCCAGTTCCAGGCTGGCCACTTCGCCCAGTGGAATGAAGCTGGCGCGCTTGTCTGCGCCTTCACCGCGCGGCAACGGTATCGGCAAGCGTTTCAGTTGCTCGACATCGTTGCGCAGGTTTTCCGGCAACCGCACCACGATGTCGAAACGGCGGTCGCCCTGGAACAGCGTGCCGCTTTGCTGGCCGCCGATCGCGGTGGCGATGGTGTTTTGCACGTCGGCGATGTTCAAGCCGTAACGCGCGGTTTGTTCGCGGTCGATATTGACTGTCAGCATAGGCAAGCCGGTGGTTTGCTCGACCTTGACTTCGGCCGCGCCGGGAACCTTTGCCAGCACCGCCGAGATGCTCGCGGCGGTATCGTCCAGCACGTCCATATCGTCGCCAAACAATTTGACCGCGACATCGCTGCGCACGCCGGAAATCAATTCGTTGAAGCGCAGCTGTATCGGCTGGGAAAACTCGTAGTTGTTACCAGGCAAGCCTTCTGCCGTCGCCTGTATTTCTTCCAGCAATTTCTCCTTGGTCTTGCCCGGCTGCGGCCACTGGCTGCGCGGTTTCAGCATGATGTAGCCGTCGGAAATATTCGGCGGCATCGGGTCGGACGCGATTTCCGCCGTGCCGGTGCGCGCAAACACCCGCTCGATTTCCGGATGGCGCCGGAGCAGCGCGGTTTCCAGCTGCTGCTGCATGGCCAGCGATTGCGTCAGGCTGGTGCCGGGGATGCGCAGCGCCTGGATCGCGATATCGCCCTCGTTCAGGCTGGGCACGAATTCGCTGCCCATGCGCGTCACCAGCAAGCCGGACAGTATCACCAGCACGGCGCCAAAGGCCAGCAGCACCGGCGTGTTGCCCATCACCTTATCCAGCGCCGGTGCGTAGCAGCGCTTGGCGGCAGTCATCAGGACATTATCCTTTTCCGCCACCTTGTCGCCGATGAACAGCGCCACGGCGGCCGGAATGAAGGTGATCGACAAGACCATCGCGCCCAGCAGCGCGATCACCACCGTCAGCGCCATCGGCGTGAACATGCGGCCTTCGACGCCGCTCAGCGCAAAGATCGGCAGGTACACCGCCATGATGATCAATTGGCCGTACAGCAGCGGCCGGCGGGCTTCTTGCGAGGCCGAAAAAACTTCCTGGAAACGTTCGGCCCGCGTCAAAGGACGGCCCATTTTTTCTTGCGCATGGGCCAGCCGGCGCACGCAGTTTTCGACGATCACCACGGCGCCGTCGATGATGATGCCGAAGTCCAGCGCACCCAGGCTCATCAGGTTGGCGCTGACGTGGTAATGGACCATGCCGGTGAAGGTGAACAGCATGGCCAGCGGAATCACCGTCGCGGCGATGATGGCGGCGCGGATATTGCCAAGGAATAGGAACAGGATGGCGATCACCAGGATCGCGCCTTCCAGCAAGTTTTTCTTGACGGTATTGATGGCCTTGTCGACCAGCACCGTGCGGTCATACACGGTGACGGCGTGCACGCCTTCCGGCAAGGTGCGGTTGATGTCGAGCATCTTCTTGTCGACGGCTTGCGATACCGTGCGGCTATTCTGGCCGATCAGCATGAACACCGTGCCAAGCACCACTTCGCGGCCGTTTTCGGTCGCCGCGCCGGTGCGCAATTCACGGCCGATGCCGATCTCGGCGACATCGCCGATACGGATCACCACGCCTTCGACATTGCCAAGAATAATGTTGCGGATATCGTCCATCGAACGCACCTGGCCCGGCGCGCGTATCAATAATTGCTCGCCGCGTTTTTCGATATAACCGGCGCCGACGTTGCCATTGTTGCGCTCCAGCGCGGTGACGATATCTTGCAAGCTCATGCCGTACGACGCCAGTTTTTCCGGCAGCGGCGCAACCTGGTATTCCTTGGCGTAACCGCCGATGGCATTGATCTCCGTGACGCCGCTAACGTTGCGCAATTGGGGCTTGATGATCCAGTCCTGGATTTCACGCAAGTCGGTCGGCGTGTACGGCGTGCCGTCCGGCTTTTTCGCGCCGGGCCTGGCTTCCACCGTCCACAGGTAGATTTCACCGAGGCCGGTGGAAACCGGTCCCATCGCCGGTACCGTGCCGGCCGGCAGCTTTTCCTTCGCTTGCTGCAAGCGCTCGTTGATCATCTGGCGCGCGAAATAAATATCGGTGCCATCCTTGAAGATCACCGTCACTTGCGACAGGCCATAGCGCGACAGCGAACGGGTTTGTTCCAGGTTGGGCAAACCTGCCATCGCCGTTTCGATCGGAAAAGTCACGCGCTGCTCGGTTTCCAGCGGAGAATAACCAGCCGCCTGCGTGTTGACTTGCACTTGCACATTGGTGATGTCCGGCACCGCGTCGATCGGCAGTTTCTGGACATTGTAGATGCCCAGCCCAGCCATCACGGCCACCGCCAGCATCACCAGCCATCGTTGCTCGATGGCAAAGCGTATCAATCGTTCAAACATGCTGTTGACCTTTCCGCATCAATGTTCATGGCTGGCGCCGGCCTTGCCCAGCTCGGACTTGAGCACGAAGCTGCCGCTGGCCGCATACACGGCGCCGGCCGGCAATCCCTTGGTAATCTCCGTCAGCTTGCCGTCGCTGCGTCCCAGCGTCACCGGGGTGGCCTTGAAACCGTCGGCGAGCTTGATAAACACGGCCGGTTTGTCTTCGATGCTCTGGATCGCGTCGCTGGCCACCGTGACGGCCGCGTCGGCATCGCCGGACACCACTTCCACCGTGACGAACAGGCCGGGCCGCCACGCCATCGCCGGATTGGCCAGCGTGAGACGCGCCTTGGCGGTGCGGGTCTGTTCGCCGATCAAGGCGCCGACATAGGTGATGGTGCCGCTGGCGCTGGCGTCGAACGCGCTGGCCTTGATGGCGACCTGGCCGCCGACACGCACGGTATTCAAGTCCTTGGCCGGCACGGCGATTTCGGCCCACACCGTCGACAAGTCGGAAATGACGAAGATGTTCGCGTCTTCCTTGACCGCTTCGCCCAGCGCGATATGTTTTTCGAGCACCATGCCGTCGAACGGTGCGCGGATGTCATAACGGTTCAGCGCACCGGGTCCGGCCGCGCTGGCACCCAGCGCACTGAGTTTCTGGCTGGCGTTTTGCACCGCGATTTCCGCTTCCTGCAACACTTGCCGGGCCTGCAGATAATCTTGTTCGGCCGAGATTTTTTCTAGCCACAACTTGTGCTCCCGTTCGTAGGTCGAACGCGCCAGACTCAGGCGGCGTTGCGCCGACAGCAATTCGCTGCGCTGTTCCGACAAGCCGGTGCTGGCGATCACCGCCAGGATCTGGCCCTTCCTGACCAGTTGGCCGAGGTCGGCGTGCACCAGCTCGACCACGCCGGCCAGGCGCGGCACGACGTGGGCGGTGCGGTCTTCATTAAAGCGGATTTCACCGGGCAGGGCGATACTGGTCTTGATGCGCCCCGGACCGGCGGCGGCTAGGGTAATGCCGGCCGCCTTGATACTGGCGTCGCTCAATGCGACCTTGCCTTCTTCATGGTGGCCGGCCTTGGCCTCGGCTTCGGCGACTGGCGCCGGTGCTTCGTGCGTGGTGTTAGCGGTGCCGAGTATCAGTCCGGCCAGCAATAGGCCAATGGCGGCAATGGCGCCGATGGTGATGCCTTGCTTCTTGTTCAGATTAAATGTCATGGTGTGGTTTCCTTATTCCGTGGCGCCGAGGATGCGGTCGATCTCGGCGGCGGCTTGATGCGCTTCGGACAATGCGCGCAGGTATTGGGATTTGGCTTGCAGCAAAGTGCGCTGGGCGTCGAGCACGTCGAGGAAGGCGAATTTGCCGAACTCGAAACCCTTGGACGCGGCGTCGTAGGCGCTTTGCGCGCCCGGCAGGATGTCGTTTTGCAGCGCGTTGACCTGGTGCCGCGCGCCGGCCAGCCGCTCGCTGGCCTCGGCCAGTCCGGTGTGCGTGCGGATGGCGGTGGCGGCCAGTTCATCCCTGGCCTTGTCGCCGCGCCGCAATGCTTCCAGTAAATTACCCTGGTTACGGTCGAACCAGGGCAGCGGCACCGATACGCCGATGATGGCCTGGTTGCGGCCCAGTTCTTCGGGACGCTTGATGCCGACACTGACGGTCAGGTCCGGCATGCGGCGCCGGTTTTCCAGGTCCGCCATCGCCTGGCGCCGCGCCAGTTCGCTGCGCGCCTTCAGCATGGCCGGCGCCTGTTCCAGCCGCTGCGCCAGCTGCTCTGGCGGCGGCAAGTCCGGCAACTGCTCCAGTGCGCCCTCGGCCATCGTGAAGCGCGGCGCCGGATTGCCCCATAAGGCGGCCAGCCGCTGGCGCGCCGTGTTCAAGGCGCTGCGCGCCAGGTTCCAGTCCAGCCGCACGCTCGCTTCGGCGACCCTGGCGCGGGTTTCCTCGACCGGCGACGCCTTGCCGGCGATCACGCGGCGGCCGGTGATGTCGCTGGCACGGTGCGCCAGCGCGCTGGAACTGTCGGCCAGCGACAAGCCTTGCTGTGCGCTCAGCACGTCGAAAAACGCGCCGATGACGGCGGCCCGGGTATCGGCCCGGCGCGCCGCCAGCTCGGCCTGGGCAGCGGATTGCTCTTGCTGCGCGACCTTGATGCGCGCGGCGCGCTTGCCGCCCAGTTCGACCAGCTGGTTCAGCTGCAGCGTGCTGGTGCGGCTGGCCTTGCGGCTATCTTCGACCAGCGTTTGCAATTCCGGGTTCGGCAACGCTTGCGCCTGCAGCGTGGCGCCGCCCAGCGCATCGAGCTCATGTTGCGCGGCGGACAGGTCGGGATTGGCTTGCAAGGCCAGGTTCAGCGCCGCCGGCAAGGTCAATGGCGCGGCCGGTTCCAGTGCCGTGGCGGCAGTGGCGGGCATGGCAAGCACGGCCATGCTGAATGACAATAAAAAACGGTGCATCGAATTCTCCTGAAGAATGGAAGGAATTCGACGAGACCAGGGCATCTTCGCGCTGGGAAATCAGCGTTGATAGTGTATGTGTGGTCCCGTCGAGCTAATCGACGGGAGTCCAATCGGGTGGCTTGGGGCCGTCCGGAATGTGGGAAGCGTAAAAGAAGGGCGATGCGGCGATGGCCACTGAACCCTGGCGCTGCAACATCAGGCTGGCCGGCGCCGGCAGTGATGCCTGGCCGATGCCGTGGCAAAAGTTGCAATCGCTATGCGGCTGGCCGGGCGATTTTTTTTCGGCCGGCTGGTCGGACTTGGCCTGGTGCTGGTGGCCGTGGTGGCCCAGGTGCCGTGCGGCCTTGCCTTCTTCGTGCATGCAATAGGCGCTCGCCGCTGCCCAGGACAACTGGAGCGGAAGCACGAACAACAGCATGATCAGGAAGAATTTTTTCATAAGCGGTGCTTATTGTACCAGCGCTTCAAGGTTGTTTCAGTTCTGTGCGCCAGGTGTGCAAGTACTGGTCGATCGGTGCCGCATGATGGATTTGCGGTTCGGAATGATTTTTTTCGTCATCGGCACCGGCCTGCTTGAAGTCTTCCGCTTCGCGCGCGGCGACCAGTACCTTGGCCTTCTCGAAGGCGTCGATGAAGCTGCTGCTGCGTGGCAAGGCATCCTTGAAATAGGCTTCGCTGAAATAGGTGAATTCGCTATCGTCGGCGCAGCCGAAGGAGCTGCGGTCGCTGCGCGCCGCCGTGATGACCAGGGTATGCTCGTCTTGCAGCGCGGGAATGAAACCGCCCGCATAACAGGCCGACAGCACCACCACTTTCCAGCGGATGCCGCTTTGTTTCAGCAGCGTGCCCAGTTCCTTCGCTTCCAGGTTTTGCAAGTCCATGCCGTTTTGCGCCAGCGACAATTGGTGGTCGGGCGAGCCGTGGCTGGTCAGGAACAGGAACAGGATGTCGTTTTGCTTGTCCATCCTGGCGCCGATGGCCGCCAGGCTTTCGCGGATGCTGGTCACGGTTGCCATCGGCTGTTGCGCCACGGTGTTGCGGCTGTTGAGCAAGACCATCGAGCGGCCCTTGGTGCCGAAATCGCGGTCGAATTGCTGTTGCACGAATGTTGTTTCGCGGTGGAAGACTTCTTGTGCGCCATCGCCGCCGACCGCCAGCAAATACAGATTGATCTTGCCCGGCTGATGCGGCAGCAAGCCGGCCAGCGTGCGGTCGAGCAGGGCGCGCTGGCCATATAGCGCGGTTTCGATATTGGCCCGGGTTTGCCGGTCGGCGACCGGATCCTGGAACTCGCCTTCGCGCCAGGTGCCGCTGAAGGTGCCGCGGCCGTCCGGCTGCGGCTGGGCGTAGGTCAGCGTGCCTTCGCCTTCGAACAGGCCATTGCGGAAATTGCCGCGGTATTCATCGCCTTCGGCGCTGCGCAGATAACCGGGGCCGTCGAATTTCCACTCCTTGAACTGGCCTTCGTAACGGTCGCCTTCCTTGCTGCGCCAGATGATCTTGCCGACCGGCTGGCCGGCGGCGAACTTGCCTTGGTAGACATTGCCGTCGGCATCAGTGAATTTTCCGCTTTGGAACACGCCCTGATGGAATTCGCCTTGCGACACGGTGCCGTTGCTTTGGTGGTAGCTGCCGCTGCCCGAAAACAAGCCCTGCTCGAAATGGCCTTCGTAATACGCGCCGCTGGCATAACTGAGCTTGCCGCTGCCTTGCATTTTCCCATGTACCAGCGGGCCGTAATATTTGCCGCCATCCGCCGTTTGCGCCGTCGGTTGCGGCGAGGCAATCGCAGCGGCGCCGCATACCAGCACGGTGGCGATCGCCAGCCGGGATAACAACGGTTTCCATGGATGCGGATAGATGCGGTTCATGAGTTCGGTTTTTGGGTGGAAAACGGCATAGTGTGCCTTTCTGTTGAAGATTGCGCAATCGGCACGCCAATTTTGATGCCGGCCAGTGCCAATGCCTTGCTGAACTGATAGTATTTCCTATCTGTACTATGGAACCGCCCTACGTCACAATCGGGCACCTCGAAAAACCGTCGCGAGCAAGCTCAATTCCGGGTCAAGTAGCACAGCTGTACGGAGGTACGGAGACGCCGAGTCAGCGAGCAACGCAGGCCCGGAAGTGGGCGGCGCAGTAGGTTTTTCGAGGTGCTCATAAGGAAGATTGATGGAAAACCGTCTCAAGCGTCTCGAAGCCGTACAAACCGTGTTGCTGGAAATCGGGCAAAGGTCGAGCACCTGCAGCGACATCAGCGAATTCCTGCAAGCGGTGCATGCGGCGCTGGGCCGCATCATGTACGCCGCCAATTTTTATGTGGCCTTGAGCGACCGCGACGACGGCCTGGTGCGCTTTCCGTATTTCGTCGATGAATTCGATTTGCCGCCCGATCCGGAGGTGGGCGTCAGGCTGGCGTCGAGCGAACAGTCGCCGACCGCCTGGGTGATGCTGAACCGGCAGCGGCTGGTGATGACGGCGGAAGAAGAGGCCGCCAAGAAAGGCGACGGCAGCACCTGGGGCGGCGGCACCTCGGCCGAGCACTGGATGGGTTGCCCGCTGCTGGACCAGCAGCACCAGGCGCTGGGCGCGATCGTGATCCAGAGTTACGATACGCGGCATACTTTCCACCAGGAAGACCAGGCGCTGTTCGCGCTGATCGCCAACCATGTGTCGAGCGCCTTGCAAGGCATGCAAAGCATGGACCGGCTGGAGCGCGCGGTGCAGGAGCGCACCGCCTTGCTGGCGCATGAAGTGGCGGAGCGGCGCCGCGCCGAAAACCTGCAGCATGCGCTGTATGAAATCGCCAACTTGTCGGCGCTGGCGTCGGACGCCGGCACCTTGTATCAGCGCTTGCATGAAATTATCAGCGAACTGGTGACAGCCAAGAATTTCCTGATCGCCTTGTATCACCCGGACAGCAAGGACATCAGCATCCCGTATTTTGTCGATGAAAAAGATGCCCAAGCACCGGTCCAGCGTTTCCATTACGGCGTCGGCATGAGTTCTTATGTGCTGGCGCGCAAGCAAGCCAGCCTGCTCGATGCGGCCGCTTATGCACGACTGGTGGCCAGCGGCGAAATGGACGAGGCGCTGGGCAATGCCGGCATGACCAGCTGGATGGGCGCGCCGATGCTGCTGGGCGACCGCGCCTATGGCGTGATCATCGTGCAAAGCTACGACCAGTCGGTGATTTACAGCCAGCCGGACCTGGATATCCTGGCCTTCATGGCCAGCCACGTGGCGGTGGCGATTGCGCGTATGCAAGCCGACCGCGCGATACGCCAGGCCAAGGAGACGCTGGAAGAGCAGAATGCGGCGCTCAATTCGGCGCTGACCGCGTTGCGGGAAGCGCAATCGGAACTGGTGCGCCAGGAAAAACTGGCCTCGCTGGGGCGGCTGGTGGCCGGCGTCGCGCATGAAATCAATACGCCGCTGGGCATTTGCGTCACCGCCACCAGCCATCTGGTGCAGGAATTGAAATTGGCCAGGGAAGAGCTGGCCGCCGGCGAGTTGAATGAAGACGGCTTGCAGCAGTTTTTCGACATCATCGACCAGACGCTGCGCATCATGACCACCAATACCCAGCGCGCGGCGGCGCTGGTGCGCAGCTTCAAGCAAGTGGCGGTGGACCAGTCGTCGGACGATATCCGCAGCTTCAATCTGCACAATTATCTGGCTGAAGTGCTGCTGTCGCTGCAGCCCAAGTTGAAGGGCAAGCCGGTCAAGGTGGCCCTCGATTGCCCGGCGGATCTGCAACTGGACAGTTTCCCGGGCGCGGTGTCGCAAATCGTCACGAATATGGTGGTCAATTCTCTGGTGCACGGTTTTGCGGAAGACACGCCGGGCCATATCGCGATCGCGGTGCGGCTCGATCAGGGCCAGGTGTACCTCGATTACAGCGACGACGGCATCGGCATGGATGGCGCGACGCTGGCACAATTATTCGATCCGTTTTTTACCACCAAGCGCGGTTCCGGCGGCAGCGGCCTGGGCGCGCATATCTTGTACAACCTGGTTACCGGCCCGCTGGGCGGCAGCGTCAAGGCCGACAGCGCGCCGGGGCAGGGCTTGCGCTACCGGCTGCGGTTTCCGCAAAGCCGGCGCGCCTGACCTCCGCGCCCGACATCAATCCGGGAAACGCTGGTTGACCGCCAGCGCCTTGTCGATATGCTGGATCAGCAATTCGACATAGAGCGGATCGAGGTGCTTGCCGCTTACTTCGCGTAAATAATCGACCACCCGGCCGACCGGCCATGCTTCCTTGTAGCAGCGCTTGTGCATCAGCGCGTCGAACACGTCGGCCACCGCGACGATGCGCGCGTAGTGGTGGATTTGCTGGCCGGCCAAGCCTTGCGGATAACCGCTGCCATCGAATTTTTCGTGATGCTGGTGGGCGATCACCGCCGCCGCTTTTAACAGCGGGCGCTGCGAACCGTCGAGTATCGACATGCCGACAGACGGATGCTGTTTCATGACTTCCCATTCGCCGGCGTCGAGCTTGCCCGGTTTCAGCAAGACCGCGTCCGGCGTCGAAATCTTGCCGATGTCGTGCATCGGCGCGGCGTGCTTCAGTACCGCCGTTTCATCGTCCGGCATGCCGGACGCCTTGGCCAGCAATGCGCATACCTCGGCCATGCGCCGCACATGGTTGCCCGCTTCGTGCGAGCGCGATTCGACCACGTCGCCCAGACGCAGGATCAGTTCGGCCTGGGTATCGGTGATTTCCTGCGTCAGCAAGATATTGTCGAAGGCGATCGCCACGCCGGAACAAAAGACTTCCAGCAATTGGGCGTCGATGTCGGAAATTTCATCGACGCCTTTTAACACCAGCAACGATGCCTTGCCGCTGCTGTTCGGGAAATAACCGACATAGGTATCGCCATGCAGACGCGAGATTTTGTTGCTTTTCGCATCGTCCAGCTGGGATAGCAATTCAGGATGCAGGAAACCGTCGTCGTCGGTGTCGTTGGCGCCGATGCGCGCCAGGATTTCATAATCCTGCTCGCCGCTGATGGCGCTGGCGCCGCGCAGGCGCAGCAGCATGCTGGTTTCCAGGCGCAGCAGCGCGACCACTTGCTGCAGCAAGCCGCTGGCGAAATCGTGCAGGTTGCGCTGCTGGAAAATATGGGCCGACGCGGCGATCACCCGTTCCAGGCCTTCGCGGTAATTCAGCTGGGCCAGCCGCGCTTCTTCGACTTTCATGATGTCGCGGTAGGCGCGCAGCGCGGCAAAGGTGGTGGTGAACAGCTTGGTGCGGTCGAGTTCGGTCTTTTCCTTGTAATCGTTGATGTCGTAATTGACGATCACCCGTTCTTCCGGCGCCTGTCCGGGCTGTCCGGTGCGCAGCACGATGCGGGTGAACTGGTTGCCCAGGTCTTCGCGCATCCAGCGCGCCACTTCCAGGCCGCTGTCTTCCTTTTCCATCACCACGTCGAGAAATACCAGCGCGATATCGGCCTCGGCCGCCAGCACTTGCTTGGCCTCGGCGCCGCTGTACGCATGCACGAAGCTCAGGCCGCGTCCTTCGAGGCGGAAGCGGTTCAGCGTCAGTTTGGTGATGTCATGGATATCGGGTTCATCATCGACGAGCAGGATTTTCCACGGCGCTAACTTGGGCGAGGCTGAAGACAAAAAAGACATAGGGACGAGTTCCGCAAAAAGGCACAACTGGCGCAATGCTGGACGCCGCGACACAGGGAAGCCCCGAGCTGCATGGCGCTGCGCATTTTTTAGGCGCATTCGATCGATTGTAGACGGACGGCGAGCTATTAACAACATGCAAAAATAATTGCAGATATCACAGGGCAGATATTGCATTGAGCACGTATCAATATAGCTACAGACAATACTTTATTTTTAACAAGATTGCTACTTTAATATTTAAATTATCATGATAGTGCATCATGGCAAGCAAAAGTAACAAAATATTGTTTTCGCTGCCCGCCGCCGGAAAAGGGACTATAGTCAAAATGAAACGCGTTCCAGCTGGGGCGCGGCGCCGTCCTTATCGAAAGGAATTACCATGAAACCTTTTTCCAAAACCTTGCTCGTGAGCTTGTCCTTGCTGGCCAGTAGCGCCGCGTGGGCGGGCGTGACGGTCGATTTCGTCAAGCCGGAACAGTTTTCAGACATGCCTTTTAATCAAAGTGAAAAAGAGGCGGTGCTGGATAAAGTGGGCAAGCACCTGGAATTGCTGGGGAAAAATTTGCCTGCCGGTCAAAACCTGAAAGTGGAAGTGCTGGATATCGACCTGGCCGGACGGCTGCAGCCAAGCCGGCGCGCGCTGGACGATATTCGCATCATGAACGGCGGCGCCGACTGGCCGCGCATGCATGTGACGTATGAGCTGGAAGCCGATGGCAAGGTGATCAGCAGCGGCGATGCCCAGTTGTCGGACCTGTCTTACCTGAACCGCATCAACCGCTACCCGTCCGGCGAAAGCCTGCGTTATGAAAAACAGATGCTCGACGACTGGTTCAACAAGACTTTCAAGCCGCAGACCAGCAGCAAATAAATCGGCTTCAGGCGTCAGTCGATCCAGTTCACTTGCGGGAACCGGCTGCGGAATTCGTCCGGCATCGGCACCACCTGGCTGTTTTTATAGTTAAAGAAAACAAAGCCGGATTTGGCCAGCGCGATCAGTACCTGGTCGCGCGGACGGCTGATGCGGAAGGTGATGTCGCCGCCGTATTTGTTGAAATCCATCACGCCTACTTCGAACAGCAACTGGTCATGCGCATGGGCTTCCGCCTTGTAGGCGGTGGCCAGGTCGGTGACGATCATGCCGGTGCCGTCGCTCTCGGTTTCACGCACGCCCAATTCCAGCAGAAAGCGCGCGCGGGCTTCGGAGATCATCGAAATCATCGAATCGTTGCCAAGGTGATTCGCGCCATTGATGTCGGTCACGCGGACGGTCAGTTGCGATGAATAGCAGTATTGATCTTCAGGAAAATCAAGGTTCAAACGGGCCATGGGGTTCTCTTGGGCGACGCATGCTCAGTCGCAACGCTTTGCGGGAAAAGCCAATTTTAGCGTGTCCCGCCGCAAGATGCGAACGGCGCCAATCGCTGTTGCGGTCCGATTATTGACGGACGATGCGATAGACGCCGCCGGCGCCGCTCAGCATATACAGCTCGTTTTGGCCATCCTGGCCGAAGGACATGATATTGCCGCCCCTGGCGATGCCCCAGTCGTTCGCCTGTGTCAGCGTGCCATTGCGGTAGGCAAAGCTTTTCAGCCCGCCGTCGCAATAATCCGAATACGGATAATGGCCATTCAATTCCGGCAGCGCCTTGCCGCGATGCACGTGGCCGCCAGCTACCATGATCGTATTCGCTGGCCGGCATCGGCGAGGTACAGCCGATTGTCGACCGTATCGAAGGCGTAGCGCCACGGGTTGCGCAAGCCGTAGGCCCAGATCTCGCCGCGCTTGCCGGACTGGTTGATGAAGGGATTGCCGGGCGGAATCAGATACGCTTGCGCGACGGTCGCCGTGCGGACATCGAGGCGCAGCATTTTGCCCAGCAAGACATTCAGGTTTTGACCATTGCCGGGGGGATCGCCGGCGCCGGCATACAGGAAACCGTCGAGGCCGAAGCTCGGCAAGCCGCCGTTATGGCTGGAAAAGCCGGGGCAGTAACAAACAGAGCAGCATTGCGGTCAATCTCGACAGCAATGCCGTATAACAAGTGTGGTAATGGATCAGCATGTCAGCCTCCGGCGGCAAGTGCAACGGTGATGCACCCGGGCTTTTGCAGCTTGAACAGGTGCGTGGCAGGTTCAGGTTCTGTGCTTGCGTGTCGGCCAGAATCATCAGCAGGTCTTGATCAGCCGCAAACACGGCGACAGATAGGGACTGCGCATGGCGTCCGCCGCGTATTGCTGGCCGGCGCTAGAATTGCTCTACATTATCGAGGGGAGAGCGGTATGCTGGAACCTGACGCAGTGACAAATCAAAATGCTGAGCAAAATATCGAAGAGTTATTGCACCTGTTGCAGCTCGATTCATTCGAGTATTTCCTGCACGAATACAACTCCGTCAACGGCCTGATTTGCGATAAGACCCACGCCGGCTGGCCGGCCAGCATCGCCGCGGTCGGCATGGCGCTGACGGTGTATCCGGTCGGCGTCGAACGCGGTTTCATGAGCCGCGACGCGGCGCTGGCCCGCACCTTGCTGACGCTGCGTTTTTTTGCCGGCAGCGACCAGAGCGGCGGTGCCGGCGCCACCGGCTACAAGGGTTTTTATTTTCACTTCCTCGACATGGAAAGCGGTACCCGCGCATGGGGCAGCGAATTGTCGAGCATCGATACCGCGCTATTGATTGCCGGCATGCTGACCGCCGCCGCGTATTTTCAAAACGATACGCCGGATGAAAGCGAAGTGCGCCGCCTGGCCGGGCAATTGTACCGGCGTGTCGACTGGACTTGGATGCTCAATGGCAATACGCTGATTTGCCATGGCTGGACTCCCGAACACGGCTTTTTACCATGGCGCTGGGAAGGCTATGATGAGGCGCTGATCCTGTATGTGCTGGCGCTGGGGTCGCCGACTTTTCCAGTCGGACCGGACAGCTACACGGCGTGGACCGCCAGCTATGAATGGAAGCAGGTATATGGCATCGAGTTCCTGTATGCGGGCCCGCTGTTCATTCACCAGATGTCGCATGTATGGATCGATTTCCGGGCCATCCAGGATGACTTCATGCGCCGGCATGGCAGCGATTATTTCGATAATAGCCGGCGCGCCACGCGGGTACAGCAGCAATATGCGATGCATAACCCGCTCGGCTTCCAGCAATACGGCGAGTTTTGCTGGGGCATCACGGCCAGCGACGGTCCGGGCGATACCAGCAAGAAGATCAATGGCGTCGAACGGATTTTCCACGATTATGTCGCGCGCGGCGTGCCTTACGGTCCCGACGACGGCACGCTGGCGCCGTGGGCGGTGGTGGCGTGTTTGCCATTCGCGCCGGAAATCGTGTTGCCGACCGTGCGGTATTTCCAGAAGTTGCAGTTGCGGGAAGTTAATCCCTACGGCTTCAAGGCATCGTTCAACCCCACCTATCCCTGCGATGCGCAGCGCCGCTGCGGCTGGGTCTCGCCCTATCATTTCGGCATCAATGAAGGGCCGACCGTGATCATGATCGAAAACTACCGCAGCGACCTGGTCTGGTCGCTGACGCGCCAATGCCCGTTTATCAAGACCGGCTTGCGGCGCGCCGGATTTCGCGGCGGCTGGCTCGCATGATGCCCGCTGCTCAGGCAAAGAACCGCTCATCCCAAGCCATCCAGTAGCGCTTGCAACACCACTTCCGGTATATCGCCGATCACCGGCCCGTGGGTATCGGCCGCGCACATGGCGGCGCCGCTCACCAATTCCCAGTGCGCGGTGGTGGACGGGTGCACCAGGCGGATACAAGATACTGAGCAATGAATTGAAGCGCGTCGGCGCATCGAGCGATGGCCGTCTGGCAGCGCCGTTGTTTGATTTGGGCAATCCGTCGCTCGACTGGGTCGCGCTGGCAAAGGGCATGGGCGTCGAGGCGGTCCGGGTCGATTCCACGGCCGGTTTTGATGCGGCGTTTTCCGGCGCGATGTGTCAGCGCGGGCTACGGCTGATCGAGGCGCTGATCGATTGAACATGTTTGCGGCAAGCTGATGCAATGGGCGTGAAGGATTTGCTACATATCAAGACTGATGCTGAAGTTGCATGCCAAAAGTCAACATAGATTGCTGATGAGGCAGATAAGCATTCTATAATCGGGCGCATGAATAAAGCATCGATCACATATCTTGCGGCAGGCTTGATGCTGTTGGCAATCACCGGTCTGGCCGAGGCCGGTAACTTGAATTTTAATGGCGCAACGGTATCGAAATGCGCGCTATCAGGCAAGCAATACACGTGCAGCGCCTTCGATCTGCCCAATTTCAACGATGGCATCACGATCGCCAGCGGGTATACGGTGACGGTGCCGGGCAATATCGCGCTCGGTTTCAACAATGGCTTGACCATGAGCGGCACGGCGGCGCTGGTGGTCAATGGCGACCTCGATATCCGCAATATCAGCACGTCGTTGCTGAATGTCAGCGGCGGCAGCCTGAGCGCCAAGGGCGGCACCTTCAGCATGGGCGGCCAGGCGCAAACCATCGTCGCCAACATCAGCGGTGCCGTCTTGCATATCGGCGATGGTTCGACCACCAACGTCACCGGCACGCTGACCTCCGACGGCGCCATCGATATCGCATCGAACGTCACCATCAACGGACCGCTCAGCGGCAGCACCGTGCGCACCAGCTCGCCTGTGACGATCAATGGCGACGTCAGCGCCAGTACCTCGTTCAACCTGGCGTCGGGCGGGCGCCTGACCGGCAAGCTGGTGGCGCCGCTGGTCAGCATCGAAGCGTCGGGCACCCAGGTGACTGGCGATATCGTCGCATCCACCTCGATAACCGTGGGCTCGGGCAATACCGTCAAGGGCAACCTGACGTCGCCGACGGTGCAGCTCGATTCGTCGAATGTGGTAGTGAACGGCAATGTGACGGCGTCGAAATCGCTCAATCTCGGTTCCAGCGGAAATATTTCGGGCAATGTCATCGGCGGCGCGGTCGAGTTGCAATCGTCCGATGCGACCATCGCCGGCAACGCCCGGGTTGATTCCATCATCCTCGGCTGGCATGGCCGGGTACAGCAGAAAATTACTTGCAATATCTCCACTCCCGCCAACCCATGCCGCTGCGTGAGCAATAACAGCGGCTACGACGCCGGCACCACCCAGGGACCGGTGTGCAGTCCCGGCACGCTGCCGCCCAGCGCCGTCGATCATTATCAGATCACCCATGGCGGCACGGCCCTGACATGCAGCCCGCAAACCGTGACGGTGACCGCTTGCGCCAACAGTAGTTGCAGCAGCACGTATACCAATGGCGCGACGGTGGTGATGACGCCGGGTAACCAGCCCTTCACGATCGGGGCCAGCGGCGTCACCACGGTGGCGACGGTGCAGCAATCGACGCCCGGCGTCAGCAATCTGAGCCTGAGCGGCACGCCGGCGCAAAGCGGCGCGCTGGTCTGCAGGAATAGCGTGACCGGTTCGAATAGCTGTGCGATGGTATTTTCCAACACCGGCCTGGAAATCAGCGTGCCGCCGCAGTTTGCCGAAAAAGCCACGGCTTTTACGATCAAGGCATTGAAGGATCCAGGCGGCGGCCAGTCTTGCGTGCCCTTGTTTGCCAGCAGCAGCAAGAATATCAATCTCAAATGCGGCTACGATAATCCATCGTCCGGTACTTTGCCGGTGCGTATCGCGTCGCAGATCGCGGCCGCCAATGGAAGTTATCTTCCATTGGCGGGCAATGCGGCCAGCGCGTGCGGCAGCAGCGGCGCCAGCGTCAGCCTGGCCTTCGACGCCAATGGCATTGCCCAGCCGGCCATGCTGTACGCCGACGCCGGCCGGGTCAGCCTGAGCGCTGCTTATACCGCGCCCGGCGCCGATGCCAATACCGCGGTGATCGGTTCCGGGCTGGCCATCGTCGCGCCGGCCTCGTTCGCCTTTGGCGGCCTGAACCAGACCTTGCGCGCCGGCGCGGCGCTGCCGGCCACCTTGTCGGCGCTCAATAGCGCTGGCGCGGCGACGCCCAATTTCGGCGCCGAAACGGCACCGCAAACCGTGCAAGTGCTGAAAACCTATGTGGAGCCGGTGTTTGGGACCGGCAAGACAGCGGGCGTCAATCCGGGCCTGAGCGGCGGTTTCGACAATTTCATCAAGGGCGTGGCGGCGGCCAATGGCCTGGCGTGGGGCGAGGTCGGCAAGATCAGCCTGCAAGCATCGCTGAATAATCCCAACGGTTACCTGGACAGCGGCTTGAAGCCGCTCGGCGACAGCGGCGGACTGGTCTTCATTCCCGACCATTTCGACAGCGCCATCATCGCGAACTTCCTCAATGATGGTTTCCCTGGCGATTGCCAGACGGCCTGGCTGCCGTGTGCCGGAGCGGCCAAGGGCAGTACTGGCGTCAAGGGCGTTTTTGTCTACTCGGCGAAAAATTTCGGCGTCAGCGTGCTGGCGCGCAATGCGCAGGGCGTCACCACGCAGAACTATTCTGGCAAAGAAACCGTGAATGCCAATTACGCGAAAGACAGCGTGCTCGAAGCATGGGATGCGGCCAGCGGGAAAAACAAGAATCCACCGGCCGCGCCAGCCAATAATACGCTCAATAATGCCGTGATTCCGCTGGCGTCCTTTAACAATGGCGAGGCCAGGGTGAGCGTCAATTATCAGTTCGCGAATGCGTATGCGGCGGCCGGCAACAGCGGCCAGCTTGCGGCGCCGACCGATATCCTGTTGCGCGCCAGGCAAGCCGACGGTAACGTGACTTCGCTGCGCAATCCGCCCAGCGCCACGGTGGAAGGCCAGTTGACGGTGCTGAGCGGCCGTGCGATGGTGCAACACAGTTATGGCTCCGAACTATTGCCGATGAAGATCAAGGTGTTCGCACAATACTGGAGTGCGGCTGGCGCCTGGAGTAACAATGTGTCGGACAGCATCACCGTGTTGCCGCCAGCCGCACTGGTCCTGGCGAATTGCAAAAAGAACCTTGCTGCCGACAGCAAGGCGACGTGCAAGGCGGCGTTGTCGGTAAAAAATAGCAATGCGCAATTCAGCAATGGCGTGGGCATATTCGGGCTCAATCCGCCCGGCACCGGCAATAACGGCAGCGTCGAGGTGTCGGTCACGAACACGCCTTACCTGCCCGGCACGGTCGGCCGCACCGTGTTTGGGGTGTTGCGTTCGGAACCGGTGATCTACGTCCGGGAAGCCTATTAGCCTATTAATCAGGCAGTTTAAGGCGCTTCAAAGCAAAGCCAGCCAAAACGCAGTAACATGTTTTCCACGTTAATCGCCTCCCTTCATCCACATTTACGCCCACAGGAAAAACACATGACTGCAACTTCGAAATGGATCGACATTCAAGCCGCCGACGGCACCTTCGGCGCCTACCTGTCGCTGCCGCGCGGCGGCAAGGGACCGGGCATCGTCCTGATCCAGGAAATCTTCGGCGTCAACGCGCACATCCGCAGCGTGGCCGACCAATACGCGGCCGATGGCTATGTGGTGCTGGTGCCGGACCTGTTCTGGCGCAGCGGCCCGCGCATCGAACTCGATTACGAGGAAGCCGGCTGGAAACGCGCGGTCGAGCTGATGCAAGCCACCGATAACCCGAACGTGCTGGCCGACCTGGATGCCACCGTCAAGACCTTGCGCGCGCTGCCTGGCGTCGAAGGCAAGATCGCCTCGATCGGTTATTGCTTCGGCGGCCGCTTGTCGTACCAGGTCGCGGCGCAAGGATGGGTCGATACGGCGATCGCCTATTACGGCGGCGGCATCCAGAACAAGCTGGATCTGGCCGACCAGATCAAGGTGCCGCTGCTGATGCATTTCGGCGGCCAGGACAGCCATATCCCGAACGACGCCGTGCAAAAGATCGCCGAGCGCTTCGAAGACCATCCGGAAGTGGAAATCCATATCTATCCGGGCGCCGAGCACGGTTTCAATTGCTCGCACCGGGCCAGCTACCAGCAGCGCGCGGCGGCCCAGTCGCACGGCAACTCGCTGCTGTTCCTGGCTGAAAACCTGTAAAACGGGCAATTGCCTGCAAGCAAGCGAGCCGGGCGCTAAAATAGCGCCTGTGCCGGGAGCTGCCCGGTCCGGATGAGCGTTAGTGCTTGCTTGAAAAATAATAAAGGTAGGATTT
This sequence comes from Janthinobacterium agaricidamnosum NBRC 102515 = DSM 9628, assembly GCF_000723165.1. Lineage (NCBI taxonomy): Bacteria > Pseudomonadati > Pseudomonadota > Betaproteobacteria > Burkholderiales > Oxalobacteraceae > Janthinobacterium > Janthinobacterium agaricidamnosum. The sequence continues at coordinate 5,116,914 of NZ_HG322949.1, read as the reverse complement.
AGGAATAAAGATGGCCGAAGTAATCGTGACAGTGAAATTGGCGGCGCCCGCCGAACGTGTGTGGGATTTCATCGGCGGCTTCCAGTCGCTGGTCGAATGGTCGGGATCGATCAAGAGCAGCGTGCCGGAACAGGGCGGCCGCGTACGGCGCCTGAAAACCACCGATGGCGCCGTGATCGCCGAGCGCTTGCTGAACTTCAGCGAAGAAGACCGCAGCTATACCTATGCGATCGTATCCGGTCCTATACCGGTCAGCAATTACCGTTCGACCTTGCGCGTGAGCGGCGAGCCGGGCGCCGCCGATTGCCTGGTGCAATGGTCGGGCACCTTCGATGCGGTGGCTGGCGCGGAAGAAGCCATGGTGGGCGCCTTCCAGCATCTGTATCAAAGCGCGTTCGTCGACTTGAAGCGCATCATGGGCATCGCCGGCGACGTGATCGCCTGATTGGCCGTTGGCTGGAGCTAAGAGCCTATCCCAGTAGATGAATACGCCCTGTTCTGGCGCTCCTCAGGAACGGGGACTGCGTTGCTCGTCGTCGCGTGGCCCGCCACGCGTCCTCCTCACGCCTGGTCCGCGCTCCCGATGCGCGGCCAGAACAAGACGCTCTCACTACTGGGATAGGCTCTAAGTAACCCCCAATAAATTATTGTGATTTCTGACTGCCATAACCGGCGCGTTGCTGTGTTGCTCGCTGCTAGCAGTGCTCGCACTGCGTCGCAACGAGCGCCTTGCACCGCATCCAGTTCTGTTCGTCATAAATTCACAATAATTTCCCGGGGATTACTTAGGTCAGGTTAGCTCGCAGAGCGTAACCCGACATTGCGCCGGTGCAGATTAATCAGCGCCTGACCTTGCCGAACGCGTCGTTCTTGTTCCACACCGGCATGGTCTTGCCGTTCGCCACTTCATAACCCAGGTTCAGCGTAAATTGCGCCTGCTGCACCATGCCCGACAAATCCCAGTCGGCGTGGTATTCGTCGCTGACCTGGTGGTAATCCTTCTTGAACGCCACCATCCGGGCGCCGGACGCGGCCGGGTCCTTGACGAAGTCAAAGTAGCCATCGCCGGAAAACACCGCCGAGCCGACGTTGAACGCCGGCACGCCAGCCTTGGCGAAATTGAAATGGTCGGCACGGAAGAAGGAGCCGGACAAGTCGGGGATCGCCGGCGCCAGCTTCAAGCCCATGGCCCTGGCGACCTTGCCGGCGCTGGCGTACAGGCTGCTGCGCTCGGCGCCGGCGACGCCGATGTCATGCGTCTTGCCGACAAAATTCATGCTGTCCAGGTTCAGGTCGGCGGCGGTTTGCGCCAGCGGCCAGATCGGGTCGCGCACATAGGCGGCGCTGCCCAGCAAACCGGTTTCTTCGCCGGCCGGCCACAGGAAGATCTGGGTGCGCCTGGCCGGATGCTGCACCGCCACTTGCGCCATGGCCAGCAAGGCCGCCACGCCGGACGCATTGTCGACCGCGCCATTGAAAATGTGGTCGGGCTTGTCTTCGCCGACATGCTCGTGATCGATGCCCAGGTGATCCCAGTGGGCCGAATAAATCACTGCCTGCTGTTTCAGCCTGGCATCGGTGCCCGGCACGATGCCGGCCACATTGTATTGCTCGATATGGCGGATCGCGCTATCGAGCTTGACGTGCACCCTGGCGTTCAGCTCGACCGGCTGGAAGTCGCGCGACTCGGCCCTGGCCCGCAACGCATCCAGATCCTGCCCGGCGGCCTTGAACAGGTCGCGCGCCGCGTCCTCCTGCAGCCAGCCTTCCAGCTGGTTGCCGGCGCCTGCCAGGTTGAAGCGTTCATGGTTGAAGCCGTTGACCGGCACGCTCCAGGGATACGACGCCGATTCGGTGGTGTGGATCAGCAACACCCCGGCCGCACCTTGGCGCAGCGCTTCTTCATATTTGTAGACCCAGCGGCCATAGAACGTCAGCGACTTGCCGCCGAAACGGTTCGGTTCCCCGGCGGTTGGCTGCGGATCGTTGACCATCATCACCAGCAGCTTGTTCTTGACGTCGACGCCCTTGAAATCGTCCCACTGCTCCTCTGGCGCGCGGATGCCGTAACCGACGAACACCACCGGCGCATCGAAGGCCACGCTGGCCTTGCCGTTGGAGGCGCCGTAGACGATGCCGCTGCCGAAGGCCGGGCTCAGCGTTTGGCCGCCGGCCTCGAAGGTGACGCGGCTTTCCGGCAACACCTTGCTGCCGACGATATTGAGCGCCTGGCGGTAGCCGCCGTTCTTCAGCGGCTTCAAGCCGATCACCGCCGCCTGGGTTTCCAGGTAGCGCACCGCCAGGTCGCCGCCGCGCTGGCCGGTGCCGCGGCCTTCGAGCAAGTCGTCGGCCAGGAACGACAAGTGGGCGCGCAACGGCGCTTCGCTAACGACCGGCAATTGCTGGGCAAATCCGTGGCTGCTGGCCAAGCCGAGGGCCAGGCCCAAGCCGAGGGCAGGGGTGAAATGACGACGCATGCAAACTCCGAGAAAAGTAAGGGTGGCGGCTGCCTGGGGCGGACAGGCAGCCGATGGGCGGACTTACTCTACAGTATAGGCGGGAAAAGCGCCAAATCGGCCATGCCGGTGCTGCTGGTCGAAAAGTGTAAAAACGTGATGTTACCGACAATATTTGTCATTTTTCGCGCCGATTAGCGGTATTTGTCGGATTTTTGCCTTAAAAATCCGACAAATAATGGATTGCCACAGCACGAATCGTGCCAGTAAAGAGTAAACTAGCGGCTACACTCTTTCGCATTGGGCGATTCGAGCGAACTTGTGAGTGAATTCATGTCTGATACACCAATTTCCCTATTTTCCGACCTTAACTTGAGCGAAGCGCTGGTGCGGGCGCTCAAGGATGTCGGTTACGAAACACCGTCGCCTATCCAGGCGGCCACGATTCCATTATTGCTCGCCAACCGCGACGTGTTGGGCCAGGCGCAAACCGGTACCGGCAAAACCGCCGCGTTCGCCTTGCCTATCCTGTCGCGCATCGATTTGAAACAAGTTGCCCCGCAAGCGCTGGTGCTGGCGCCGACCCGCGAACTGGCGATCCAGGTCGCCGAAGCGTTCCAGGTGTATGCCGCGCATATTCCGGGTTTCCATGTATTGCCGATTTACGGCGGCCAAAGCTACGGTCCGCAATTGTCGGCCTTGCGCCGTGGCGTGCACGTGGTTGTCGGCACGCCGGGCCGCGTCATCGATCACCTCGACAAAGGTTCGCTGGACTTGTCGCAACTGAAAACGCTGGTGCTGGACGAAGCCGATGAAATGCTGCGCATGGGCTTTATCGACGATGTCGAACGCATCTTGCAAGAAACCCCGGAAGGCCATCAAACGGCGCTGTTCTCGGCCACCATGCCTTCCGTCATCAAGCGCATCGCCACCACCTACCTGGACAAGCCGGCCGAAGTGACGGTGGCCGCCAAGACTGGCACCGCCGACAATATCCGCCAGCGTTACTGGCTGGTGTCGGGCATGCACAAGCTCGACGCGCTGACCCGCATCCTGGAAGCCGAAGCATTCGACGGCATGATCATTTTTGCGCGCACCAAGCTGGGCACGGAAGAATTGGCCGGCAAATTGCAGGCGCGCGGTTTCTCTGCCGCCGCCATCAATGGCGACATCCAGCAGGCGCAGCGCGAGCGCACCATCCAGCAATTGAAGGATGGCAAGATCGACATCCTGGTCGCCACCGACGTCGCCGCGCGCGGTCTGGACGTCGAGCGCATCAGCCACGTGGTCAACTACGACGTGCCGCACGATCCTGAAAGCTATACCCATCGGATCGGCCGTACCGGCCGCGCCGGCCGCAGCGGCGAAGCGATACTGTTCATTACCCCGCGTGAAAAGAACTTGTTGAAAGCCATCGAGCGTTCGACCCGCCAGCCGATCGGCATGCTGGAATTGCCGACCATCCAGGCGGTCAACGACGTGCGCATCGCCAAGTTCAAGGAACAGATCAGCCAGACGCTGGCGCTGGGCGAACTGGAACAATTCCAGTCGCTGATCGAAGATTTCGAGCGCGAACAGAATATTCCGGCGATTGAAATCGCCGCCGCACTGGCAAAAATGGCACGCGGCAATGTGCCTTTGCTGCTGGACAAAAACAAACGCGAACCGCAAGCGGCCTGGCAAGACGAGCGTCCGGCCCGCCAGGAACGTTTTGACCGTCCTGAGCGCAATGAGCGCTTCGAGCGCAATGACCGTTTTGAACGCAGCGAGCGTCCGGCCTTCCCTAAAAAAGAACGCATCATGCGTCCGGCCGACGCCGGCATGCAAACCTTCCGCATCGAAGTGGGCCATGCGCACGGCGTCAAGCCGGGCAATATCGTCGGCGCGATCGCCAACGAAGCCGGCATCGATTCGAAAAACATCGGCCGCATCGAAATCTACGACGACTACAGCGTCTTGGATTTGCCGGACAGCATGCCAAACGAATTGCTGGACCAATTGAAAACCGTGTGGGTCGCCGGCCAGCAATTGCGCATCAGCCGCGACGGCGAAGCGCCTAACCTGGCGCCAGCCGCCGCACCGCGCAAAGCCGCGGCCAAGCCATCGTTCAGCGATGCGGCGCTGGCTGCCGCGGCCGCCGCCGAGACCGCTCCAGTGCGTCCGAAAAAAGAAGCCAAGGCCAAGGCCGGCATGACCGCGTACCGGATTGAAGTGGGCCGCGACCATGCTGTGACGCCAAGCAATATCGTCGGCGCGATCGCCAATGAAGCCAACCTGGAAGCGAAACATATCGGCCGCATCGATATTTTCGACGGTTATACCGTGCTGGATTTGCCCGAGGGCATGCCACCCGATATTCTCGACCATTTGAAAAAAGTCTGGGTCGCCGGCAAGCAATTGGAGATCAAGCTCGATGACGGCACTTCGCCGCGCAAGCCTGAATTCAAATCGGCACCGCGTTCCTTCGACGATAAATCGAAATCGAAACCGCGCAAGACCTATAAGTAATGTCAAGTTAATCAGTACTTGAAAAAAGGGACAGGCTGCATGCCTGTCCTTTTTTTTGTCTGTATCGGATTGGAGACATTTTGCGCCGCATTATTTCTCCATGTCATTGTTGGATCACGCATCCACGGCGCACGGCCAAGCCGGATGAAACGCTGTGTAGCGGTTTTAGATCGTTAATTTAATTTATTATTAATTAATAATATCCATGGTAAATTAAATTCTTTTTACCATTTGATATATTGCTGTATAGCATGAGTTTGATTTGTCGCCCCCTGTTGATGTGTTATATTGTTTTTCTGCCTAGACTATGGTAATTGCAAAAAATTAAGGGAGCGACGATGCGGGTCAATACGCCTATCACGCAAAATGAATATGTTTTAAATGACGGCATGACGATTGTTTCCACCACTGATTTACAGGGAAACATTAACTACGCCAATCAATATTTCATTGAAGTCAGCGGCTTTTCAGAGTCCGACTTGATGGGCGCGCCGCAAAACATCTTGCGCCATCCCGACATGCCGCAGGAAGCGTTCGCCGACCTGTGGGCGACCATCAAGACCGGCATGCCGTGGACCGGCATGGTCAAGAACCGCTGCAAGAATGGCGACTTTTACTGGGTGCTGGCGAATATCACGCCGGTCATCGAAAACGGCCGCCCGATCGGCTACATGTCGGTGCGCACCAAGCCGACCCGCGAGCAAGTGCGTGAAGCCAGCGCACTGTACCAGGGTTTTAAAGATGGCAATCCGGCCCGGCTGGCGATCCGCAAGGGCCGCGTGATCCAGCAAGGCTGGGCCGCAAAATTGCATCAGTGGCGCAAATTGAGCCTGGCCGGGCATATCGGTCTCAATGCGATTTTCATCACGCTCGTGCTGATGATGCTGGGCAGCGCCATCTGTACTATCGACGGCAACACCAGCAATGCGCTGCGCAGCTGGCTCAGCGGCGCGGCGGCGGTGTCGGTGGTGGTGATGCTGTATTTCTGGCTCAGCCTGCATAATGCGCTGGTGGCGCCGCTGCAAGAGGCGGTCGGCGTGGCGCGCAAGATGGCCGGCGGCGACTTGACCGGCGTGATCGACCAGGTGCGCGACGACGACATGGGCCAGTTGATGGCGGCCTTGCGCCAGACCAATATCAATTTGCACAGCATCATCGGCGACGTGCGCGCCAATTTCGAGGATATCCGCGTCACCACGGCGGAAATCGCGACCGGCAATATGGATTTGTCGAGCCGTACCGAATCGCAGGCGTCCAGCCTGGAGCAAACCGCCGCCAGCATGGAGCAATTGACGTCGACCGTGCAAAACAGCGCCAGCCACGTGAGCAGCGCCAACGAACTGGCGCTGCAGGCGTCGGCGATCGCCGCGCAGGGCGGCAATATCGTGACGCAAGTGGTGACGACGATGGATGAAATCAGCACTTCGTCGCGCAAGATCCTGGACATCATCGGCTTGATCGACGGCATCGCGTTCCAGACCAATATCCTGGCGCTGAACGCCGCCGTCGAAGCGGCGCGGGCCGGCGAACACGGCCGTGGTTTCGCGGTGGTGGCGGGCGAGGTGCGCAGCCTGGCGCAACGTTCGGCGACGGCCGCCAAGGAAGTCAAGCAACTGATCGACCATTCGATCGCCACCGTCAACGCCGGCACCGTCCTGACCAGCAACGCCGGCGCGACGATGACGGAAGTGATCGCCTCGGTGGCGCGCGTGACGCAAGTGATGGATGAGATTTCCTCGACCACGCGCGAGCAAAACCTGGGCATCGGCCAGGTCAACCAGGCGGTGATCCACATGGACGGCATCACCCAGCAAAATGCCGCGCTGGTCGAGGAAGCGGCCGCGGCCGCGACCAGCCTGGCGCAGCGCACCGACAGCGTGGCCAAATCGATCGGCATCTTCAAATTGAAATCGGTGCCGAAGCACAAGGCGGGCGGCGCCGCGCGCGCGGCGGGGCTGAAATTGCGGCCGGCGTTGAAAGCTCGTTAATCAACGTTCAGGCTCGCTAGTCCGTTGCCGATTCCCTGCGCCGGGTCTTTTTGACCCGGCCATCCGGATCGAACAAGATCACATATTCTCCGTGTCCGTCCGAGCCGAGCGGATACGCATACATCCACACTTGATAACCGCTGTCGAATACCAGCGCCGTGCTCGGCCCCAGCGCCGCCAGCACTTGCGCCCTGGTGCTTTGCCCGACGATGACGTTGTGTTCCAGCGTGGCGTACGGGATGGTCCTGGCGGCCAGCGGCGCGCGCGTGCCGCACGCGGCCAGCATCAGCAGCGGCAATATCGGCAGCAGGTTCTTCATTGCGCCTCCGGTTCGGCTGGCGCATCGTCCATGTACTCGAATTCCAGCAAGGTGTCGTCGGGCCAGCTTTTATCCCACAACGGCGCGTAATACGTCTTGTCGAGCATGACCTGGCAATCGCAATACACCAGCGAGGCCGGAGTTTGTTCGCCGCCGGCGTACAGCAGCTTGAACGGCAGCGCCGCGCGCCGTTCGCCGTCATGCAGCGTCACGCCGAACAGTGGCCGGTCGGTAAAGAACAGGTAATTGCCATCCGGCGTGGAACAGATTTTGTCAGTGTCGTAAAACATGTTTGCCAGCCACGCGATGATTTCCGGATCGTTCGAAATCAGGCCGGAATCCATGCCGGCCCGGCATTCGAGGCGCAAGTCGCCGAGACGCCGCGTATCGGGCGGCAGGCCCGGCGTAACGACCTGTGCGCGCCAGCTCATGCTGGTGGCTTTGCGGTTGGCCACCAGCGCCGCATCCTCGCGCAGCGCCTGGGCGTTGCGCGGCGGCGCAAAGCTGTTGTCGGGCGCCAGCGGCACCGGCACGCTGAGGGTGTCGCCGACGATTTTCAGGGCGATGCCATGCATGTCGATGCCGGGCTGGCGCGGCAGCAGCCGGAAGCGCAGGCTGGCGTTCGGCGCGTACGCATGGTCGCGCTCGAAACGATCCATGCCCTTGACCATCTTGCGATAGGATTTATCGACCGGGTCGCGCGTCGATTGCACGGTGACGGTCGGGATGCCGGCTTGTTGGGCGTGCAGCGGCGTGCACAGGCCGGCAAAGATCAGCACGCCGGAACAGCGCAGCCAGGCCGTCAAGTGAACAAAAGAATAAGGCATGCGGCAATCTTATACCGATGCCGTTTTGCGCCTCGCACGGCTGGACCGTGCGATACGATACGGCGGCTGGACCGTGCGATACGATACGGCGGCTGGGCCGTGAGGCCGATCAGTACTGATTATATTTGCGGGCGTCGCCGCGCACTGGTTCGAGCGGATATTTGGTGCGGTTCAGCTCCATCTTTTCCAGCACCGCGCTGCGCAAGTCGACCTGGTTCTTGTCGGCCAGCTGGATCAGGTACACCAGCACGTCGGCGATTTCATGCCGGATGCCGGTGCGTTTTTGTTCATCGAGTTCATGCTCGGCGCCGGTCGGCAGCCACTGGTAATGCTCGACCAGTTCGGCGACTTCGACCGACAGCGCCATCGCCAGGTTTTTCGGCGTATGGAATTGCTGCCAGTCGCGCTCGCTGGAAAACTGGCGGATCAGGTCGCGTAATTCGATCAGGCTGTCCATCTCCCCTCCGGTTACTGCTGCTGCTGCTGCTGCTGCTGGATTTCTTGTGCGCCTACCCATTTGTGCATGAAGAAGCTCAGCGGATCGTCGTCATAATCGCCGAATGGACCGCGCCGGCGGTAGCCAAGGCTGCTGTACAGTGCGATCGCTTCCGGCTGTTCATGGCCGGTTTCCAGGTTGATCTGCTGGCAGCCCCTGGCGACGGCCTGGTTTTCCAGCAGGATCAGGATCTTGCGCGCCCATCCCTGGCCGCGGTGTTCAGGCCGCACGTACATGCTCTTGATTTCGCCGAATGCCGGCGTCAGCACCAGCGCACCGCAAGCGATGGCCAGGCCGGCCTGGTCGCGCGCGACGGCGAACAGCACGTTCGGCTCCATCAGCGCGTCCAGGTCGAGCGAGTACATCGATTCCGGCGGATACAAGGTCAGCTGGTAGGCGTGCAGGGCATCGATCAAGTCGATCACGTCGGCCTGGTCGGGGGATTCAAGTTGAATAGTCATGTCAGTTCACGTTGGCAGAAGTGGCGCCGCGACACCAGAGCGCGGCGCATGCGCCATGGTATCACTTCACTCCAGCCGCAGCGACAATCCGACCGGCGACATGACAAAACCCATCAACTCTTGCGCTTCCTTGCCGTCCGGCGTATCGACGCCGGCGATGTCGAAAGAGCCGAGCAGCATGGCCATCGCGATCTTGATTTCCAACAGCGCCAGATAACGTCCCGGACAGGTGCGCAGACCGGCGCCGAACGGCATCGTCACGCGCTTGTCGCTGTTCGGCTTGCCGTCGGCCTGCAGCCAGCGCTGCGGATCGAACAGCAGCGGATCCGGGAAGTGTTTTTCGGCGACACTGTCATGCCGCAGCACGCACCAGATCATGGTGCCGGCCGGCACCGCGACATCGCCGATCACCGTGTCGCGCAGCGCTTCGAGCGGAAGGTACGGCGCCACCGGCTTCAGCCGCATCGCTTCGTTGGCGCACGCGCCGAGATAGTCCAGGCTGTCGAGCTGCTCGATGGTGAAGCGGGCCGCGTCCGGCGCGTTGCGGCGTACTTCGTCGCGCGCCTTTTGCAGCGTGTGCGGATGGCGCTGCAGCAGATAAATCATCCACGAAATCGTATTGGCGGTGGTGTCTTCGCCGGCCAGCAGCATGTTGGTCACATTGCCGGCCACATTCAGGTCGGTCACGCCGCTGCCGCTCTGGTCGGCGGCGGCGATCATCGCTTCCAGCAGGTTGGGCGGCCGCTCGCGCCGCGCCGGATTGTCCAGCATGCGCTGGCGGGCTTGGCCGATCAGGTCTTGCACGGCCGTCCGCAGCACCGCCACGCTGCGGTCCAGGCGGCGGTCCGCCGGCAGCTTCACATAACGCCAGTACGGCACCAGCGCCAGGCTGCGCCGCGCCACCGCCGGCAAGATGTCGTCCAGGTGGCGCTGGATCACGTCCTCGCCCGATTCCAGCGTGTTGACGTCGCTGCCGAAGGCCAGCCCGGCGATGATATCGACGGTGTAGCGCTTCAGGTCCGACTCCAGGTCGATCGCCTTGCGTGCGCTTGCGGCGGCTTGCCAGCGCCGCCGCAAGCGCAGCGCTACCGCGACCAGTGCCGGGAAATAGGCCTTGATCGCGGTCGGCGCAAAACCGGCCATCACCATCCGACGCTGGTTGCGCCAGTCGGCGCCCTCGGCCAGGAACAGGCCGGGGATGCCGCCCATTTCATTGGAAATTGTCGCGCTGATGCTGGGCCGGCGGAAACCGTCGGGCCGGTCGCGCAGCACCGCACCGACCATTTCATGGTCGGCCACCACCAGGATCGGCGTCGCACCGAAATACATGCGCATCAGCGGGCCGTACTGGAGAGACCAGCGTTCGACATGCTGGTGGATGCGCTGCGGCTTGATTTGATGGCCGTTGCCGATCAAGGGCAGCGGGCGCGGCCCCGGCAAGTCCTTGATGCGGCGCAAGGGCTGGTCAGCGGTGGTGTCGGGCGTATCGGTATGCATGACGATCTCCGGATGGCAAAGTGGTTTGACCTCTATGCCGGCAACTGTAGAGCGCTGCATGTTATCGGTATTGAACGTTTCCGACATTCGGTACAATGTTTGTAATTTCATACGGGATTCGAGCATGCCGAGTTTACCCATCACGCGTTTGATCGCGCCGCGCCTGTCGCTCGCTTCCTGCGTGCGCGCCTATCTGGGACGCAGCACCATCGATAGTCCCTTGCTGCCGCCGGGCCAGCGGCTGAACCGTTTTCCGGCCACGCCGCTGTGCGGCATCGGCTGGGTGCTGCAGGGCGAGTCGGAAGTGGCGGCGCCGGGCCTGGGGCTGGACATCAAGATGCCGGCGATCTTGTACAACGGGCCGCAATCGAAGCCAATGGTCAGCTACAACCCCGGTCCTGTGCGCAGTTTTTTTCTGCTGTTTTTCCCCTCGGCGCTGCACCGCCTGACCGGTATCGATATCTCGACCCAGCTCGATCAATTTTATCTGCCGGAAGAGGTTTTCGATGCGTCGTGGCTGGCCATGTTCCAGGCCGTGGCCGCCGCACCGGACGATGCCGCGCGGGTCGCCCTGATCGAGGATTTCCTCGACCCGTTGTGGGCCGCCGTGCGCACCGGCGACGATGGCGGCCGGGTCGCGGACTGGGTGCGCCGGCTCGGCGTACAGGCGGCCGCCAGCGGCTTGGGCAATGGCGCGCGCAGTATCGAGCGGCGCATCAAGGCCTGGGCCGGCCAGCCGATGCGCACGCTGCGCCGCATGAGCCGCGCCGAACAGGCGTTCTTCGCATCGCGCACCGAGAGCATCGGCGGCAAGGTGGCGTGGACCGAGATCGCGGCCCGCAGCGCTTATGCCGACCAGGCGCACCTGTGCCGCGAAACCCGCGAAATCACCGGCCTGACGCCGACCGAATTGATCAGGGCCAGCGAGCAGGATGAGAGTTACTGGGTCTACCGCATCTGGTCGTAAACGTTATTCTTGATACCGTCACTCTTGATACGCCACATCCTTGGCCAGCATCATCTGATGATGGCCCGCGCCCGGTGCGATCATCGGGAAGCAGTTTTCTTCGGCAAATACGTGCACGTCCAGGAAGAACGGGCCATCGGCTTGCAGACATTCCCGCAGCGCCGCGTCGAGCTCTTCGCGCTTGCTCACGGAACGGGCTTGCCAGCCGAAGGCGCGCGCCAGCGCGACGAAATCCGGCAGCGCCTCGGTGTAGCTGTGGCTGTAGCGCCCGCCGTGGATCAGCTCTTGCCACTGGCGCACCATGCCCATGTAGCCGTTATTCGACAGCACCACCTTGACCGGCGTGCGGTGCTGGGTGGCGGTCGCCAGTTCCTGGATATTCATCAGGATCGACGCGTCGCCGCTGATGCACACCACCAGCTTGTCCGGCTGGCCGATTTGCGCGCCTATCGCGGCCGGCAAGCCGTAACCCATGGTGCCGGCGCCGCCCGAGGTCAGCCAGCGGCCCGGCTGTTCGATGGCCATGTGCTGTGCGGCCCACATCTGGTGCTGGCCGACATCGGTAGCGACGATCGCGTCGAGGCCGCTGATGGCGGCGTTCAGGCGCTGCATCAGCGCTTGCGGCGCGATATGCTCCGGGGAGTCGACGAAAGCCAGCGATTGTTTGGCGCGCCATGTGGCGATGCGTTCCCACCAGGGCGCCAGGTCGGCCGGCGCCGTCATCGCCTGTTGCAGCGCGACCAGGATTTGTCCGCAATCGCCGCGCAAGGCGACGTCGGCCTTGACCACTTTATTGATCGAGGCCGGATCGATATCGACATGGATCACCTTGGCGCCGGGGCAGAAGGTGTCCAGCCGGCCGGTGACGCGGTCGTCGAAACGCGCGCCGACGCAAATGACCAGGTCGGCATGGTGCATCGCCAGGTTCGCTTCCAGCGTGCCGTGCATGCCCAGCATGCCGACAAATTGCGGATCGGACGCGGGGAAGGCGCCCAGGCCCAGCAAGGTCAGCGTGCACGGCGCCTGGCTGGCCCGTACCAGCTCGCGGAAGATGGCGCACGAGGCCGGACCGGAATTGATCAAGCCGCCGCCGCCGTAAAACACCGGCCGGCGCGCCGCCGCGATCAATTGCGCGGCTTGCCGCACCAGGTCGTAGCGTATCGTCGCCCAGCTATTCGGCAGCGGCTGCGGCACGCAGGGCGCGGCCCGTACCGGGGTCAATTGCAAATCCTTGGGGAAGTCGATCAAGACCGGGCCGGGCCGTCCCTGGGTCGCCATGCGGTAAGCCTGCAGCACGGTCGGGCCGACTTCTTCGGCGTCGCGGATCTGGCGGTTCCACTTGGTGACCGGGCGCGAAATGCCGATCGCGTCGCACTCCTGGAAGGCGGCGGTGCCGATCGATACGGTGGCGACCTGGCCGCTGATGCAGATCACTGAAATCGAATCGCAAAACGCATCCAGCAAGCCGGTGGTGGTATTGCTCATGCCGGGCCCGGACGTGACGAACACCACGCCGGGCCGGCCGGTGGTGCGCGCGTAGCCTTCGGCGGCGTGCACGGCGGCCTGTTCGTGGCGCACCAGCACATGGCGCAAGCGCGGTTCGGCGTGCAGCGCGTCGTACAGCGGCAGGACGGCGCCGCCCGGATAGCCGAACACGGTGTCGACGCCGAGCGCCAGCAAGGTTTCGATCAGCACTGCCGCGCCGTTGCGCGGAGCGACGTAGGGGGCGGGCGGTGTGGCGCTGGAGGCGGCAGGGGCGGTGGCGGTGGCAGTAGTATTCATGACATCGATTTTGTTGGATAATACAGAGAAAAGGCTTCCATATTTCTCGTTAAAAAGCCAACATTCAGCAAAATTTGCTGCGAAAGAATCAAAGTCCGATATGAAACTCGATAAATTCGACCTTGCCATCCTGGCCGCGCTGCAACTCGACGCGCGCATCAGCCTCAATGAATTGAGCGCCAAGGTCGGGCTGACCTCGTCGCCGTGCTGGGCGCGCGTCAAACGCATGGAAGAAAACGGCGTCATCGAGGGCTACACGGTGCGCGTCAACGCGGCCAAGGTCGGGCTGGCCGATACCGTCATCGTGCAAGTGACGCTGGACGACCATTCCGACCAGGCCCTGTTCGAATTCGGCCACGCGCTGGCGATGATCCCGGAAGTGCTGGAAGCGTTCCTGGTGTCCGGCGACTACGATTATTATCTCCGCATCGCGGTCAGCGACACGCGCGACTACGAACGCCTGCTGCGCGAGCGGCTGTATAAAATTCCAGGCATCCGCCACAGCAAATCGAGCTTTGTGCTGCGCCAGCTGAAGCAAAGTTATCTGCCGTTGCAGCGCTGATTTTTCATTCAGCCGTCGGCAACAGCAACTTGACCAGCATCCCGGCACTGGCCTGCAAGCGCGCCTTGTCCTGGTACACGCGTTCGATCACCACCAGACCGCGGGTGAAGGTGACGATCATTCTGGCCGCGTCGCGCGGCGCCAGCGTCAGCGATACGCCTGCTTCCGGCTGTTCCAGGCGTTCGGTCAGGATGTTTTCCAGGCCGTCGAGCATCGCTTGCAGCGCTTGCCGGACCGGCTGGTCGATATCGCCGCCGCCGAGCGCCGTCTTGGTCGACAGGCAGCCGCGGGTCGGCAAGCCGGTGGTCATCGAGTCGATCGCGAAATCGAAGAAATCCTGCAATGCCTGCGGTAGCCGGGGCGCGCTCAGCGCCTGCCGCATGCCGCCGAGGAAACGCTCGCGGTAAACCTCGAAGACGCGCAGGAACAATGTTTCCTTGCCTTGATAGGCGTGATACAGCGAACCGCGCTGGACGCCGGTCGCGGCGGCCAATTGCGGCATCGTGGTTTCTTCAAAACCCTGGGCCCAGAACAGGGCCAGCGCCTTGTCCAGCGCCGCTTCCTCGTCGAACTGACGTATTCCGGCCATTTCTTTACTCCGTAGTTGGTGCAGACGGCTCACTGTAAATTATTCTTGTCACAGCTGTCAAGTTTGACTACACTGTCAAATTTGACGGGTGTGTCAAGAATGTGCCGGCTACCCGTCATCCATTCACGACCGGCTGTTGGGCCGGACTTACAAGGTATCCATGATGTCTGCCGACCAAGCTTCGCCAATTGCATCCTCTTCCAGCCCCAGTTCGTTCTGGTATCCGGTCTTCGCCGGGCTGTGCGCCAGCCTGGTCGGTATCGGGCTGGCCCGTTTTGCCTACACGCCGCTGATTCCGCCGCTGATCCAGGCGCACTGGTTTGCCGCCGCCGCCGTGGTGTATCTGGGCGCCGCCAACCTGGCCGGTTATCTGGTTGGCGCGCTGCTCGGCCGGCCCATCGCTGCGCGCCTGTCGAACCGCCACACCTTGCGCCTGATGATGCTGCTGGTCTGCGCGTCCTTCCTGGCATGCGCGTTTCCGGTATCGGTCAGCTGGTTTTTCGGCTGGCGCTTCTTGTCCGGGGTGGCCGGCGGTTCGATCATGGTGCTGGTCGCGGCGACGCTGTTGCCGCATATTGCGCCGGCCCGCCGGGGCATGGCCAGCGGCGCGATTTTTTTCGGCCTGGGGCTCGGCATCGCCGCGTCCGGCACGCTGGTGCCGCTATTGCTTAATCTGGGTTTGCGGGCAACCTGGATCGGACTCGGGATATTGGCGCTGCTATTGACGGCCGCCAGTTGGTCGGGCTGGCCCATGGCGGCTGCCGCGCCCGGCCAGCCGCCGGCCGGGACGGCTGGCCGGGCTGCGCCATCGGTCGCCATTTTGTACCTCCAATATGCGCTGATGGCGGTCGGGCTGGTGCCGACAATGGTGTTCCTGGTCGACTTTATTGCGCGCGGGCTAGGCGCCGGCGCGCACCTTGCTTCGCTGTTCTGGATTGTGTATGGCGTCGGCGCGATCGCCGGCCCGCTGTCGTACGGTTGGCTGGGCGACCGGCTTGGCCCGCGCGACGGCATGCGGCTGGTGTTGCTGGTGCAAGTGCTGGCGCTGGCCGGTATTTATCTGTCCAGCAATTATGTACTGATTGGCGCTTTGACGATCATCATCGGTTCTTTCCCGCCAGGCATAGTGCCATTGATGCTGGCGCGTATGCATGGCATGTTGCCGCATGACGTGGCGGCGCAAAATCGGGGATGGAGCCGGATCACGGTCATCTTCGCCGCGTCCCAGGCGCTGGTCGGGTATGCGTATTCGGCGATTTTCAATGCCAGCGGCGGCAATTACCGTCTGTTATTCCTGATTGCCGCAGTGGGCCTGGCGCTGGCCTTGCTCAGCGAGATGGCGCTGGCTTTTTTGCGCAGCAAGACGCAGCGCCATGGTTGATGCGCACGATTACACCGCCGGCACGCCGCCCGGTCCCGCTTTCAGCAAGACGCAATGGCCGGCCTGGCAAGTGGCGCCCGGGTCGCTGACGATAGCGCAAGTCGACAGCATGCCGCCAGTCTGATTGGCCAGCCGGCTCGCCTCGGCGTAGCGGGCCGCCAGTTCGCGCAGCGTTTTGCCGTCATTGTTTTTGGACGACCAGGCCAGGTACATATCCGGTCCGCCGCACGCCTTGGCGCCCAGCGCCACGGTATGGCATTGCTGGGGGCCATCGCAATCGGTGTTGGCCGCCTGGTCCTGGATTTTCTGCAGCAATTGGGCGCTCGAAACTTCCGGTACCGGCGTTGCCGGCTCTGCGGGCGCACTGCCGCAGGCGCCCAGCAACAGCAGCGACAGGGCCGCGCAAGTACCGCGCAACAGGGGGCGTAATAGCGTGGGGAAAATAGATGGATTCATGCCTCATGATGCTGCAATCGAGGCGACATGGCAAGCTTGATACGATACCCCGGTGCGTTCTTGAGGCGCTTCGGGATATTTATTTGCTGTTGCTATTTGGAAAGTAAAACCCGATGACCAAGGTCACCAGGGGCAGCACGCCCACCTTCACTAATTCAAAAATCTCCGCCGTACCTTTGTTATCGGGTTGGAGTATGTAAGCACCGAACACCAGCAAACAAGTCAGGAAAAGATAAAACAGGATTTGACGGGCAAATTTCAGGCGATCGGTACCAGTCACTTCCTTGACATCGTTCACCAAGCCAAGTTCTTGGCCGACATTGATATCAGGCACGGCATGAGCTGCCTGCGACATCAGAAAATACCAACCAGGCGCGCTACTGTCTGTAATTCCTGATTCGGCCCTTCTTTGACCACAGCCAGCGTATTGCCTTTTTCAATTTCACTATCGGCCACGGACAGCAAGGCGAAAGCCCTGCGCATGATTTCCGCTTTCGTTACACCCTTGCGCTTGGCAATGTCGTTCAACCTATCGTCGATTTCGCTGGTGAGATCCACAGTCATTCGTGTCATGATGTATTCCCTGAAAAAACCCGTTGCCGAAACGTGGTGACGTTGATAGGTTCAGTGCAGACCGAATCGCTACTGTAAATTCATGTGATTCAAGCGCAAATTATACTGCGATTTTGCGCTTGAATGACTTGTCACCGACTCTTTTCACATTTCTGTTGATTTCGCCGTTGCTACGGCTACTTCAAGGTACGTTCAAACAATTGATCAATCCGGCGGAATTCGTCATACCAGCTTTCTGGCTGAACAAAGCCATGCCGTTCCAGTGGATAACTGGCCAGTTCCCAGTGGTCTTTTTTCAATTCGATCAGGCGCTGCGCCAGGCGCACCGAGTCCTGGTAAAACACGTTGTCGTCGATCATGCCGTGGGCGATCAGCAAGTTGCCTTTCAATTTGTCGGCATATTCGATCGGCGACGATACCCGGTACGCTTCCGGATCCAGGTCCGGCGTGTTCAGGATATTGGCCGTGTAGCCGTGGTTGTAGGTGGTCCAGTCGGTCACCGGGCGCAAGGCCGCGCCGGACTTGAACACATCCGGCGCGCGCATCAGCGCCATCAGGCTCATGAAACCGCCGTAGCTGCCGCCATAAATGCCGACATTCTTGCTGTCGCCCTGGTGCTGCGCGGCCAGCCACTGCACGCCGTCGAGGTAGTCTTCCAGTTCCGGATGGCCCATCTGGCGGTAAATCGCCGTGCGCCAGGCGCGGCCGTAACCCTGCGAGGCGCGGTAATCGACGTCGAGCACGAGGTAGCCTTGTTCCACCAGCAGGTTGTGGAACATTTGTTCACGGAAATATACCGGATAACGCTGGGTCACATTTTGCAGGTAGCCGGCGCCGTGGGCGAACATCACGATAGGATATTTTTTACCCTCTTGCAGTTGCGCCGGGCGGTATAGCTTGGCCCAGATCGGCGCCGCGCCATGGGTCGATGGAATTTGCACCAGTTGCGGCATGATCCAGTTGCGCGCCTTGAATGCCGGCGTGCGGGTGTCGGTCAGGATGGCCGCCTTGCCGCCCTTGATATCGACGGTGGCGGCCTGGGCCGGCAGGTAGCTGGCCGAATAGCGCAGCAGCAATTTGCCGCCATCCGGCGACACGCTGAAATCTTCCACACCCTTGAGCGACGTCAATTCGCGCACCGTGCCGCCGCTGGCCGGGACCGCGCACACTTCATAAGTGCCCGGCGCTTCCCGGTTGCACATGAAATAGGCGGTCTTGCCATCGGCCGACCATTGCACCGCGCTGGTTTCCCAGGAGCCTGCGGTCAGCGCACGGGTCTGGCCGGCCGCGTCGCGCAGGTACAGGTGCGAATAGCCGCTTTCTTCCGACAGATACCACAAGGTTTGATTGTCCGGCAGCCAGCCGAAATCGGTGTAGCGGCGGTTGACCCAGGCTTCGTCGCTGATGCGGTGCAGCGGCGTCAGGCTGGCTTTTGGCAAATCGATGCCGACAAACCACATATCCTTGTTATCGATGGCATGGATTTGCAGCGCGACTTGGACGCCGTTGGCGCTCCAGCTGATACCGTCGCGGTCGGCATCGATGCGCACGCCGCGGTTGCCCTTCAGCGCAGGCAATTTTTGCGCCGCGCGCAGCGCCGCCAGCGGATCGGTGGCGATGCCCGGCAGCACGTCATAACTCAGTTCGCTGATCTTGCCGGTCTGCAAATCGACCAGTTTCAAGCTTTGCGGCAGCGGCATGTTGCGCGCCACGCGGGTGCGCTCGTCTTCGCCTTCCGGATAACCGGACTCGGTCACATAACGCGCCAGCTTGCCGATCTTGCCCTTGTCGCCAGCCTTGTCTTGCGTGACGACCAGCAGCCAGCGGCCATCCGGCGACAGCGAGCTGCCTTCCAGCGTGACTTTGTCGCCGAGGTAGAGCGGTTCCGGCGCGCGGGTCGGATCGAGGCGGCGTTCCTGCCGGCTGCGTTCGCGGCGGATGTCGCGCTCGTCCTTCTGGCGCGCCAGCGTCGAGATCAGGCGCAACTGCAAGTCGCGCTGGCTATCGTCGTCGGGCACCGCGTCCGGATCTTTTTTCAAGACCAGCAAGGCCACCGGCGAAACCAGGCGCTCGGCCCGGTTCCAGCTGAACCAGTCGCTGCCGCTGCGAAATTGCACCGCGTCGCCATCGGCTGAATATTGCGCATCGCTGACTTTGTTATTGCTGCGGGTAATTTGCGTCAAGGCGCCGCTTTTCAAATCGCGTTCGAACAGGTCACCATTGCGCAGCAGGATGCCGCGCGTGCGCGCCTGGTTATAGATCACGTCCGGGCCGTCCAGCTTCGACAACTGGGCGTCGCCGACCACCTTGGCGCCGCCATGGGCGACCTGGTAGATATCGCGCAGCGGCGAGGCGCTGCGTTTTTGTTGATAGAAAACCTGCCCATTCCAGCCCCACCATGCGGACTCGACGGGCGTGCCGATCCAGTCGGGCTGGGCCATGGCCTGGTCCAGCGTGATCGGGGTGGGAGTAGCGGCATGGGCCAGTGCCGGCAGGGCGGCATGGGCGCATAACAGGCTGGCGAGCAGCGTAAGAACCAGACGCATCGGTATCACTTTGACGAGGTGGAAAAACAGCAGGGTGAGAGCTGGCGAGGCATTATTCTAGCGCACAGATTTCGTCAGGGAAATTAATAAAATGTTTCTTGTTTCAAATAATTCTCTTTTAAGTAATTTTTGCCATAGCCTTTTTTTCAGGCAAAAAAAACGCCAGCATCTGCTGGCGTCGGATCGGGCTGGCGCTGCTTACTTGGCGGCGCTCAAGCAGCTTTTCATGAAGGCTTTGCGCTCATCGCCCTTTTTGCCGGCGGCATCGGCGTTACACGTCTTCATCTTGGTTTGCTGGCTAGGCGCGGCGGCCAGGGCCGGCTTGGCGCTCAGGCATTCCTTCATGAAGGCTTTGCGTTCATCGCCTTTCTTGCCGGTGGCATCGGCGTTGCAAGTGGTCATCCTGGTTTGCTGCGCCGTTTTCGCAACGGGCGCCGCATCGGGGGCGGCGGCAAACGCACAGCTAAGGAGCGAGGCAGCGGCACAGGCGGCGAAGAGTTGTTTCATGACAAGTCCTTATAGAGAGCGATTGTGGGTAAATGGAAATTAATGTCTGCAATCAATATGCGGTGCGTAACTAACTATATGACATTTTTGACCAAAAATCCTGCCGAACCGGTTACGGATGTCACTTTTTTGCCGAGCGGTGCCTCGTCAAAGTATTGCCTCCATTTACACGCATGGCCGAACAGCGTGGTGTGCCGTGACAGGCGATCCTTGTTGCCGGCCAATCCGGGTAGCGGATCGGCCGCGCGTCCTCATGGCACGGCCGCGGCGCTGGCAATGCCGTGGGCAGTTTGCTTATGCGTCGAGCGGAAAGTCGGTCGAAAATGCCAGTTCCTTTTGCGCTTCGAGCGCCGCCAGCCGTTCGCTCAACTGCTTGTGCATGATGTTGTAGGCATCGCTGCCGAGTGCAATGCGCTTCGGCGCCGGGTGCTGCTCGACGCTGGCGATGATGATGGCGGCCATTTTGGCGGGATCGCCGATCTGCACGCTGTTACCAGCTTCGATCATGCGGCGCGCCATGCCGGCCGGCGATGCATCGTAGGCGTCGATCTTCGGGGTCCAGCGCGCACCGCGGTAGCGGAAACCGGTGCGCGCGCTGCCTGGCTCGACCAGGGTGCAGCCGATATTGAAGACCGCGACTTCCTGCGCCACCGAATCGATGAAACCTTCGATGCCCCACTTGCCTGCGTGATACATCGAACCGGCCGGAAACGCCGCCTGGCCACCCATGGTCGATAGCTGGAGGATGCGTCCGCCGCCGAGCTGGCGCAAATGCGGCAGCGCGCTCCGCACCAGTTGCATCGAACCGGTCAGGTTGGTGCCGAGTTGATGCAGCATCTGTGCATCGGTCGCTTCTTCGGCGACGCCGAACAAACCATAACCGGCATTGCTGACCACCACATCGATCTTGCCCAGTTCGCTGAACGCCCGGTCGACCAGCGGGCGGATGGCCGGCAGGTCCGTCAGGTCGAGGCTGGCGAGCCATAAGCGGTCGCCGTATAGGGCTTTCAAGTCGTCCATGGCCGCCAGTTGGCGCACGGTGGCCGCGACGCGGTCGCCGCGCGCCAGCAATTGTTCCGTCATGTGGCGGCCGAAACCGCTGTTCGCTCCAGTGATCAGCCAGGTACGTTGTTGCATGGTTATATCCTTTCAAGGTGGATGGCGGTATTGTCCGCCAATGCATCCATCATAAAAGAAGAAAACAAGACTTTGAATGATTGACAGTCTTGTTTTCATGCGTAAAAATCCAGTCATGATGAATGACCCTTTTTCAGATTTTCTTCAAATCATGGACGCGCGCTCGATCATGTCCGGCGGCCTGGTCGCGGGCGGATCATGGGCGATCAATTTTCCGCCGTCGGAGCGGGTCAAATTCTGGGGCGTCATGCGCGGCAGTTGCTGGCTGCTGATGGAAGGCGCCGAGACGCCGGTGCGGATCGCCGAGGGCGATGTATTTTTGCTGTCGCGGGCGCGTCCATTGCTGCTGGCCAGCGATTTGTCGGCCACGCCGGTCGCGCTGTCGGACGTGCTGGACGGACGCACCGGCGCGGTCGTTCAGCATGGCGCTGGCGACGATTTTTTCATGATCGGCGGCAAGGTTGAATTGAGCCCCGATTGCGCCCGGCTGCTGTCCGATGCGCTGGTTCCGTTGATACATATCCACGCCGCCTCGCGCCAGGCGCCCATCCTGCATTGGCTGCTGCAACAGTTGGTGCGCGAACGCGACGATATCTTGCCGGGTGCCGCCGTGGTGTCGTCGCAACTGGCGCATTTGCTGTTCATCCAGATCTTGCGGGCCCATTTTGAAAGCGCGGCGCCGCAGTCGCCCGGATGGTTGCGCGCGGTCGCCGACAAGCGGGTGGCGCCGGCGCTGCGGCTGATGCATGGCGAACCGGGAAGGGCCTGGGAACTGGGCGAACTCGCCAAGGCCGCCGCGATGTCGCGCGCGGCGTTTGCCGCTTATTTCAAGAAGGTGGCCGGGATTGCCCCGGTGGCTTACCTGACCGAATGGCGCATGCGCCTCGCGCAACGCCTGCTGCGCGAGGGCGCCACGCCGGTGGCGGTGCTGGCGCACTCGCTGGGTTACAGCTCGGAGAGCGCATTCAGCAATGCCTTCAAGCGCAGCACCGGCAGTTCTCCCAAACATTACCGCAACGCTAGCCAGCTTTCCCCGTAAGAATCACTTGCTTGGATTGCGTCCGGTCTCAGGCGGCGACCTGGTGCAGTCGCATCGCTTGCGCCTTCCTGTAGGTCAGCGAACGCCATACCCATTCCATCGGACCGAATTGAAAGGCGCGCAGCCACAGCGGGCTGGCGATCAGGTTGACTGCCCAGACGCCGAACACCACATAATGCAACTGATAGTATTCCAGCTTGCCATACAACTGCCACGGTCCCCAGACGAAAACGAACTGGCAAATCAGGCTGGTCATCAGATAATTGCTGAGCGCGGTTTTGCCGACCGCCGCCAAGCCGCGCTGCAAGCGGCCGAAGCGGCCGCTCTTAACGACCAGCAATGCCAGCGATACGATGGCCAGCGTACTCATCTCGCGGGTCAGGTAATACGGGATGAACAGCCATTTTTCAATCGTCAGGAAATCAAATCCACTCTTCACTACTTGCCACATACCCAGCAAATACAGCGGAACCGAGCACAACAAGCCGGCCGCGGCGGTCCAGGCATACGTCGCATACGGTTTTGCCGCGCTGAGGAAACCGAGCTGGTACAAGCCCATGCCGATCAGCATCATGCCGACTTCATCCGCAATGTTCAGGAACAGGTAAGCGCCCGCTATCGGACCGAGATAGATTTGCAAGCGGTCGCCCATCGCCGAAAAATAGTCTTTGGTTGCCTCGGCGATGGCCTCTTGCGGGCCATCCCTGGTGATGACCCTCGATTTCATCCGTTCATCCCACGCTTTTAATACCTGCTTGTCTTGGTCGGTGATGGTTTTGCCTGCATGTTGCGCGGCGCTGATGGCCGTGACCTGCTTGTCGAGGTAAATATCACGGGGGGCGCCCAAGAAATTCAAAAACGAGAACGTGCCGAAGGTCAGTCCGATCAGGGTGCCGGCCACCAGCAAGGTTTTTGGTTTCAGCTTGCGGCAAGGGTATAAAAACAGCAAGGCGATCATGCCGTAGTACAAGAGGATATCGCCGTCCCAGATCAGGCAGCAATGCAGCAAGCCGAACAGCATCAGCCACAGATTGCGGCGCATAAAAGTTTCAGCGATGCGGCCGCCATCGATACCGCGCCGTTCGGCGCGGCTGGTCATCAGCATCACACCGGCGCCGAACAGCAGTGAAAACAGGCCGCGCATTTTGCCTTCGATAACAATCCATTTAAGCGTGAGTATCACCACGTGGATCCAGCGATGCGGGCCTTCGAACGCCGGGATGGGCATGCCGATGGGAATCGCATGCATCGCCGTGGGCGTGCCGAAAACTTCGATATTGGCCATCAGAATGCCCAGCAAGGCCATGCCGCGCAGCACATCGATACTGAAAGTGCGTTCCTTGAGGGCGGTCGGGGTCACCGGCGCCGCCGCCTCTTGTATTGTTATATTGTTCATGTTTTACCTTTTTATATAGACTAACTATCCCATTGGTGAGCTTGCCGCAGCCGGCTGTCTGCCGGCTCGTGACGGCGGCCTTGCCCAGCCTGTTAATACTTGGAAACTGTCCTAGGTTCAATGCAAACTAATTTCGTCGCGGCGCTGCCGGTTTGCTATGCTAGCGTTTTTGCACCGGCCGATACCGCATCGACCGGCGCATCCTATTTACGGAGTAGCGCAGATGGCGTCTTTACAAGAACAGTTTTTGAAATCCGGCCTGGTCGACAAAACCAAGGCCAAGCTGGTCAACCAGGACAAGAGCAAGCAAAAGAAGGTCGAGCGCCGCACCGGCACGCAAAGTGTCGATGAAGCGAAGCTGGCCGCGCTCGATGTGCAGCGCAAGAATGCCGAGCGGGCCCGCGAACTGAATGCGCAGCGCGACGCGGCCGCGACCCAGAAGGCGATCGTGGCGCAAATTACCCAGATGGTGCAGCAGAACCGGCAAAACAAGGGCGCCGGCGATATCGCCTATAACTACACCCACGGCAGCAAGATCGAACGGATCTATGTGTCGGCGGCGGTGCAGGAGCACTTGATGGCAGGGCGCCTGGTGATCGTTTGCCTGGGCGGCGTTACCGAACTGGTGCCGCGAGTGATCGCCGACAAGATCGCCGAGCGCGATGCGTCGCTGGTGGTGCGGGTCAACAAAAAAGCCAGCACCGAGGTCGACGAGGACGATCCGTATGCGGCGTTCCAGATTCCGGATGATTTGATGTGGTGATGCCGGTGGCAGCTTGTTAATGCCAGGTATTAGTATGTCACCAATCCGATCTGATTTCCGCCGGCGTGACTGGGATATTGCGCTCTAGGGGAAATAGTCGGCGGCCTCGAAAGCGCGGCGCATTCTGTCGCGAGCAAAATCGACGAATGCCCGCAATTTGGGCAAACACTGGCTGTGGCCGGGATAGTAGAGCGACAGGCCGGCAGTTTCCATGCCAAAATTATCCAGCACAGTCACCAGCTCGCCGCTCTCCACATGGCGCATTGCCTGCGGCAGTGGCATCTGGAACAAACCAGTCCCACGCAACGCGGCACTGACACACATGCCGACATCGTTGACAATCAGCGGCCCATTCACATCGACTTCCATACGCTGTCCCTGGACCACGAACTCCCAGGGACGTGTCCTATGCGCCGTCTGGCGCAGCCGAATGCAGGGATAGCGTAACAAGTCCTGTGGTTCGACCGGCCGGCCGTGCTGCGCAAAGAGCGTCGGGGTTCCCACCACCACAAAACGCAGCGGCGGCGTCAGGCGCACCGCCACCATGTCCTGCTGCACAAGTTCTCCGAGGCGGATTCCTGCATCGAATCCGTGCTCCACAATATTGACCAGGTCATCGTCTGCTATCAGTTCGAGTTCGACTTCCGGATACAACAAAAAAAAATCAGGCAATAAACGATTGGACAGCAGCGGCAGCGCCGATCGCGGCACGTTGATGCGCAAGCGTCCACTGGCCTTGCTGCCCAGGCCAGTGGCTGCGTTCAAGCCCGCCGTCAGTAGTTCCATTGCCGGCCGCATATGAGCTAACAGATGCTCTCCCGCTTCAGACAGGTTGACATTGCGCGTGGTGCGGAAAAATAGGGGTGCACCGACGCGCAGCTCCAGCGCGCGGATCGCCTGGCTGATCGCCGATGGCGTGACGCCAAGAATTTTTGCCGCCGCCCTGAAGCTGCGTTGCTCGGCCACAGTGGTAAATGTCACCAGGCCGTCCAGATAAGTTTTGTTAATTGGTAAGTTCATCTACATATATTGTTCAGAATGTTCAGTATTGTCAATCAATTGACTGATCCTTACACTTAATTTCTCTCACCAGAATTTTAAGGAAAAAGTTATGCGTACCTATCGTATTGAACAATTTGGCAGTGTCGACGGCCTTGCCTTGAACCAGGAATCGGTTCCGGCACCGGGAGCCGGCCAAGTACTGGTGCGTATTCGTGCCAGTTCCCTCAATTTCCGAGACATCGCCATCCTCGATGGCTGGTATCCGATTCCGGTCAAGCCTGGCGTTGTTCCGCTCTCCGATGCGGCTGGCGAAGTCGAGGCGGTGGGGGCGGGTGTGAGCCGATTCAAGGCTGGCGATCGGGTCGTCAACAGCTTCTTTCCCAATTGGTTTGGCGGCACGTTCAACAGCATGCCGCAGCAATATGTCGCCGACCAGGACGGCTGGCTGACAGAATATAAAGTTGTCGATGCGGAAGCGCTGGTTGCGATACCCGGCCACCTCTCTTTCGAGGCAGCTGCCACCTTGCCTTGTGCGGGTGTGACGGCATGGTCAGCGCTCGCAGGTGTCGGCGCGGGCGACACTGTTTTGACTCAAGGGACGGGTGGCGTATCGTTGTTTGCCGTGCAGTTAGCCAAAGCGCTCGGGGCTCGCGTGATCGCCACGACTTCCAGCAAGGAAAAGGCGGAGCGACTGCTTGCGCTAGGTGCGGATCACGTCATCGACTATCGTGCCACCTCCGATTGGGGGGACAAAGCGCGCGCACTGACCAATGGCCGGGGCGTCGACCTGGTCGTCGAAGTTGGCGGACCGAATACCCTGAGTCAATCGATCAAGGCAGTAGCGCTGGGGGGACAGGTGGCCTTGGTTGGCGTGCTGGCGGGCGTGGCCGGCAATATCGACTTTATGTCCATGTTCATGAGCCAGGCTAGCTTCAGGCCGGTGGCTGTCGGCAGCCGGCGCGACCTGGAAGATATGATCAAGGTAATGTCTCAGCACAATATCCAGCCCATTATCGACAGCGTCTATTCTTTGGACGACATCAAAGTCGCTTGGTCTCATTTTTATCAACGCAAGCTCTTTGGCAAAGTCGTGATCGGACACTAAGAATTGATCTCCGATCAGGGAGGCGCAGTTCATGAGCAAGGTTTGGCGCGACTTCTGAAGGGAGCATCGAATCGAGCCAGGCATGAGCCGGCGCGGAAATTGCCACGGAAACTGCCACAATAATGCCGTCGTTGAAAGTGCAATGCAGGATATACGTGATTACACGAGATATTTTTCAATCCGCAGCGCCATCACGGATTCAATCGCAGGCTTTCGCTAACTGAGTTCGAGCGCACGCATTTTGAACGGCTCGCTGCTGTCTGAGAAACTTGTCGCAATCCAGTCCAAGGCTCAGCAATTAATACTCAGCCGGGCATCGGGATGCATGGACCAGCCGAAAATGAAGCGTGTGAGAGGAGGTGACGCACTGAAAAAAAACGCAACCTAAAGGTTGCGTTTGCTTATTCTTGGTGGCCCGGGGCGGAATCGAACCACCGACACAAGGATTTTCAATCCTCTGCTCTACCGACTGAGCTACCAGGCCAAGGCGGACAATTATAGCAGACAGGAAAGCGGCCTGGCTAGCCCCCGCTGGCAGGAATACCAGTGTGTTTTGTTCATGTCACACTGGAATTACCGTTGATGCCCTGGATTTGCGTCGCACAACTGGCTCAGGCGGCGGCCAGCAATGCCTCGATCGCCCCATATTTACCCCGTGCCGCATCGTCGACCGGCCGGTTGCCCCAGCGGTCGCGGGCATCCGTCAGCGCCCCATGGCGGATCAGGAATTCGACCGCCTTGACATGTCCTTCCGACGACGCCAGGTGCAGCGGCGTGCGGCCGTCGTAGTCGGCGTCGTTGAGGTTGACGCCGGCCGCCAGCAGTTGCCGCATCTCGCTGACATCGCCTTGCGACGCGGCCCAGCACAAGGCGACCACGCCGTCGAGTTTCGCTTGCAGCGGCTTTTTGCGGGGATCGGTCTTGGTGGTGTCGCTGACCACCAGGCTGTCGTAATTGTGGAAGTTGAATGAGCGTACCAGCTCGCGGCAAAAGTCGATGCCCCGCACGCTGTTGCCGTTCTGGTCCAGTGCCGGCGACCAGATGCAGATCCCCATCACTTTGGGGATCACCACCATCAGGCCGCCGCCGACGCCGGATTTGGCCGGCAAGCCGATGGTGAACGCAAATTCGCCGGAGAAATCGTACATGCCGCAGGAATTCATCAGCGACAGGCAGTTCTTGACGGTATTCGGCTGGAAGATGCGTTCGCCGGTCAGCGGGTGCACGCCGCCCTTGGCCAGGGTGCCGGCCAGCAGCGACATCGCGTCGCATGTCATTTCAATCGAACAGCACTGGAAATACAGGTCCAGCGTTTCCAGCAGATTGGTATTGAGCGGGAATTTCTTTTTCTCGCTCATGAAATAAGCCAGCGCGAAGTTGCGGTCGGCGGTCTGCTTTTCGGACAGGTACACGGCGTTGTTGAAGATCGGCTTGATGTGGCCGGCGAGCCTTTCCCACATCGACAGCACATAATCGAAACGCTCGGCCGGCTTGGCTTGCGGCTTGATCAGCGAACACGCCATGATGGCGCCGGCATTGATCATCGGATTGTGCGGCCGGCCTTGCGCATCGAGGGTGATGGCGTTGAAGCCGCTGCCGCTCGCTTCCCGGCCGACATGGCGGTGCACCACTTCTTCGCCAAACTCTTCCAGCGCCAGGCAGTAGCCGACAGTCTTGGAAATCGATTGAATACTGAAATGTTCTTTCGCATCGCCGAGCGAAAAGCGCTGGCCGTCGACACTGCAAATGGCGACGCCGAATTTTTCGGCGGGCACCTTGGCCAGTTGCGGGATGTAACTGGCGACCTGGCCGCCATGATTGTTTTTGACGGTGTCGAAGATCTCGGCCAGCCTGGCGCAAAAGGCGGCGAAATCGGGAATCGCCAGGCGGCCCTGCAATGCTTTTTGCAGCAGCACGGAACAGCTTTGGGTCAGCTCGACGAAGTAGGCCAGATCGATTTCCGGCCGGTTGTCCAGCGCATCGTTCAGGCGCCGCATCAATTGCGCAATCCGCGGATCGTCCTTTTCTATGCCGGCCTGATGCAAATGCTCGATCAGGGTGTTTTTCGAGATCAAGTCTTTCTTGCTCATGTCCAGCGAGTTGAACAGGATCGCCTCGATCGAGTTGAGTGCCGCCCCGGCGTCTTTCGACGCCGGGCCCGGAGGAGCGGGATGGTGATCGGTCTTCTTCATGATGGCTCTACAGCGAGTAATACATATCGAATTCGGCAGGGTGGGTGGTCATGCGCATGCGCTGCACGTCCTGCATCTTCAATTCGATGTAGGCGTCGATCATCGCATCGCTGAACACGCCGCCGCGGGTCAGGAAGGCGCGGTCCTTATCCAGGTTGTCCAGCGCCTCTTCCAGCGACGAGCAGACGGTCGGGATCAGCGCGTCTTCTTCCGGCGGCAAGTGGTACAAGTCCTTGGTCGCGGCTTCGCCCGGATGGATGCGGTTGCGGATGCCGTCCAGGCCGGCCATCAGCAGCGCGGCGAAGCACAGGTAGACGTTGGCCAGCGGGTCCGGGAAACGGGTTTCGATGCGGCGGCCCTTCGGATTGGCGACGTAGGGAATGCGGATCGACGCCGAGCGGTTTTTCGCCGAGTACGCCAGTTTCACGGGCGCCTCGAAGCCCGGCACCAGCCGTTTATAGGAGTTGGTGCCGGGATTGGTGATCGCGTTCAGGGCCTTGGCGTGCTTGATGATGCCGCCGATGTAGAACAGCGCGGTTTCCGACAGGCCGGCGTAACCGTCGCCGGCGAACAGGTTGACGCCGTCCTTCCAGATCGACTGGTGCACGTGCATGCCGGAACCGTTGTCGCCGACCACAGGTTTCGGCATGAAGGTGGCGGTCTTGCCGTAGCTGTGGGCCACGTTCAACACCACGTATTTCAGGTTCTGGGTCCAGTCGGCGCGCTCGACCAGCGTCGAGAACCTGGTGCCGATTTCATTCTGGCCGGCGCCGGCCACTTCGTGGTGGTGCACTTCGACCGGGATGCCCAGCGCTTCGAGCAGCAGGCACATTTCGGAACGCATGTCCTGAAAGCTGTCGACTGGCGGCACCGGGAAGTAGCCGCCCTTGACGGCAGGGCGGTGGCCGCTGTTGCCTCCTTCGATATGCTTGCCGGTCGACCAGGAAGCTTCGTTGGAGCCGATCTTGACGAAGCAGCCATCCATGCCGATGTTCCAGCGCACGCTGTCGAAGATGAAGAATTCCGGCTCCGGGCCGAAGTAGGCGGTGTCGCCGATGCCGGACGATTTCAGGTACGCTTCGGCGCGTTTGGCGATCGAGCGCGGATCGCGGTCGTAACCCTTGCCGTCCGCCGGTTCGATCACGTCGCACTGCATGAACAGCGTGGTTTGTTCCATGAACGGGTCGATGTTGGCGGTATTCGGATCCGGCAGCAACAGCATGTCCGACGCTTCGATGCCCTTCCAGCCGGCGATCGACGAACCGTCGAAGGCGTGGCCGGAAACGAATTTGTCCATGTCGAAGTGCGACACGGGAACCGTCACGTGCTGCTCCTTGCCGCGGGTATCGGCGAAACGGAAGTCGACGAACTTGACTTCATGATCTTGTACCATTTTCATTACTTCTACGGCTGTGATTGCCATGTAAAACTCCTTCAAGATGGGGCGCACGCAATGCGCCGGAATGATGTTGCGTTGCTGTTGCTGATTTCTGATGGCCGATTTGTTACGGGTGGTAGGCCGACTCGCCATGGCTGGCGATATCCAGTCCTTCGCGTTCCTCTTCCTGCGGCACGCGCAAGCCGATGACCAGGTCGACCAGCTTGTAGGCGATCAGCGAGACGATGCCGGACCACAGCACGGTGGTGCCGACGGCCTGGGCCTGCACCCATACTTGATGGGGAATCGAATACGGATCGACCGAGATTTTGTTCGTGACGTAATCGAACACGCCCTGGCCGCCCAGGGCCGGCGACGCGAATACGCCGGTCAGCAAGGCGCCCAGGATGCCGCCCACGCCATGCACGCCGAACACGTCCAGCGTATCGTCGGCGCCGATCAGGCGTTTCAAGCCATTCACGCCCCACAGGCATACCACGCCAGCGAGCAAGCCGATGGCCAGTGCGCCCATCGGACCGACAAAGCCGCAGGCCGGGGTGATCGCCACCAGTCCGGCGACGGCGCCGGACGCGCCGCCGAGCATCGACGCCTTGCCTTTGCTGCCCCATTCGACCGTGACCCACGAGATCACTGCGGCGGCGGTCGCCAGCAGGGTATTGATGAAAGCCAGCGCGGCGATGTCGCCCGCTTCCAGCGCCGAGCCGGCGTTGAAGCCGAACCAGCCGACCCACAGCAGCGACGCGCCGACCATGGTCATGGTCAGCGAATGCGGCGCCATGGCTTCGCGGCCGTAGCCGATGCGTTTGCCGATCATCACGGCGCCGACCAGGCCGGCCACCGCGGCGTTGATATGCACCACGGTGCCGCCGGCGAAATCGAGCGCGCCTTTCTGGAACAGCCAGCCGGCCTTGGCGCCTTCGATCGCGGCGCTGGTCGCATCCTTGATGGCGTCGGGGCCGGTCCAGAACCAGACCATGTGCGCCACCGGCAGGTAGGCGAAGGTGAACCACAGCACCACGAAAGCCAGCACGGCGCCGAAGCGGGCGCGCTCGGCGAAGGCGCCGACGATCAGGCCGCAAGTGATGGCCGCAAAGGTGGCCTGGAACGCGGCATAGACGAATTCAGGCAGCACCACGCCCTTGCTGAAAGTAGCGGCGGTCGAGAAGGTGGCCTTGGCCGGATCCCAGATGCCGTTCAGGAAGGCGCGGTCGAACGTGCCGTAAAACGCATTGCCCTCGGTGAAAGCCAGCGAATAACCATACAAGCACCACAGCACCACGATCAGGGCGAAAATCATGAATACCTGCATCAGCACCGACAGCATGTTTTTGGAGCGCACCAGGCCGCCGTAGAACAGCGCCAGACCGGGGATGGTCATCAAGATCACCAGTATCGTGGCGACCATCATCCAGGCGGTGTCGCCCTTGTTTGGCGTGGGCGCGGATGGTTGGGCAACGCTGACTGTGTCCGCAACGGGCGCGGCCGGCGTGACCAGCGGTGTCGCCGCCGCCGCCGCGGTGACGCTGGCGCTGGCCGGCGGGGCGGCAGTATCCGCGGCGCTTGCCGGCGACATCAGATTCATCAGAATCAGCAAGCCGCAAGCGGAGAAAAATTTACTTAACATATACTCAAGGTGCTTTCTTCTATCATGGATTGAATGGGAGGCAGGATTGCATCAGTGCCGCCGTTGATGTCGATGTCGATGTCGATGCCGGCGCTGCGCATCAAGTCATGCACCACACACTGGCTTGCACCTGCCGCAACGGCAATGGCGTCGATCACTTGCCGCACTTGCCAGCCGCTGACTTCGATGTCCAGCCTGACGGCATCGGTGTCGCCCACCAGATAGGCGTCGTCACCGTATCGTTCAGCCTTTGCCGGCTGGCAGCCGGCGGTCTTGATCATGGTTGCGTTCATGTCATCGATACCGATGCGCAGCAGCGTCCGATAAACATCGTCCAGTGCACCGGGTCTGATGGTTGCCGATACCAGTTTCATGTTCGCTTTCCGTTGTCGCTGATTGTTGTCATCGGACGCATTCCGGGTGCGGTTGAATTTAATTGTGTCAGTGTGTTGTTCTGTCCGTTGATACTGTCCGAACCATCAAAGGTTCAAGAAAAACAGGGATCGTGCGGACACCGGGTGTGCGGAAGCGGCTTGTCATGCGGCTTCGCAAGGGATGGAATCGATCGGGGTTATGGATGTGCATTGCCATGCATGATTCCGGCGCCACTCTACCACCAAATTTTGCACAAAAAAACTGAAGAAAACAGCTCGTTTTGACGAGATGCCGGGAGCGAAAAAAACCTCTGTTTTATTCGATTTCCTTATCCTTAATGATGCAATAAAGCTCTGTCGAATGACCCTGCGTGGGCCATGACGGTGTTTGGCCGGCGTGTGCGGAGAAGGGGATGGCGGTGCCGGTCTGCACCTGTATAGGGGCGGGGGGCGGCATGGGTGCGCTGGACGGCGCCCATGCCGTGGCTGCGGGTTTTAGGCTTGCGACTTGGCGGTATTGGCGGCGCTCCACAGCGAGCCAGGATTGGCGCGCTCCGGATACAGCGCCAGCATCTGGTCGTACAGTGCACGGGCGGTGCCGGTGCTGTCGTTCAGGCGGATGAAGTCGCGCAGGTATTGCCGGGTTTCTGCGACGATTTCCGGATTGTCGTCGTTCTCGGGAATCTTGTGCCCCGCCACCACCGCGCGCGGTTTCAGCGCATCGATCCGGTCCAGCGCGGCGATCCATTCGAGCCGGGTTTGCCGGTTCGATTCGTTCAGGAACGGGTGGATGCCGTTATACACGGCGTCGCCGGCCAGCAGCAGGCCGATCGACGGCACATGCAGGCAAGTGGAATCGTCGGTGTCGGTATGGCCGACGCTGATCGGTATCAGTGGATTGCCTTCCAGCTCGAAATGATCGCCTTGCATCGCGTCGGCGGTGGAAATGATGTCGGGAATCTGGTTTGGGAACAGCTTGCGCCAGCGGCTGTTCAATTTATCGGGCGTGATTTGCGACGTCATTTTCTCGGCCACCACCGGCGTCGCCAGCGCCTGGACGTCGGGGAAGCGGTCTTGCAGGATTTTCAAGCCAAAGAAGTGATCGCCATGGGCGTGGGTAATGTAGATGGTTTTCAGCGTCTTGCCGCTGGCAATAATCGCATCCGCCAGGCCATGGCTCTGTTCAATCGTCAGGAAGGTATCGACCAGCACCGCGTCGCGCCGGCCATAAATCAGCGTCGACGAATTGGCGACCCAGTTCAGCGACTCCTTGCCCGGCGGCACATCACGGTTCAGCCCGGGCCGTTTTACGGTCATCACCTTGTATTGCAACATTGACGGCTGGCTGTCCACGGCCGCGCGGGCCAGTCCCGGCAACAGCGGAACCATGGCCAGCGATGCCAACTTCATCATTTCACGACGCTTCATATCTCACCTTGTTTAAAATGGAAACTCACTGCGCCGGCACTGGAATGATGGCGGAAATGCGCCAGCCTTCGCTGGTGCGGATGGCAAATTCATTGATCAGGTACGGCGCCGTTTTTGGCGGCTGGCCGGCGGCGCCCAGCGTAATGCGAACGGGGGCGTAAATCTGTGCGGTATCCGGGCCCAGCGGGATGATGCGGATGCTATCGGGCTCGACCTCGAAATCCCAGGTACCCTTGTAGGTCGCGCGGAAATGATCCAGCACCGCATCGCGCCCCCAGAAGCGGTAGGCGCGCGCGACAAAGCTGACCGGGTCCGGCTGGCCCGGCGCCGCATGGGCCAGTACGCTGTCGAGCACGCCGATGTCATGCGCGCGTTCGCCGGCCGCCTGGCGCAGGAACAGGGCGCGGATTTCCTGCAAGTCCCTGGCGTCGACTTGCGCCGCGGCCATCGCTGGCGTGGCGGCCAATACCGTGCCGATGGCAGCGGCGGCAATAGCGAGGTTCTTACAATAAGTTTTCATGATGTTTTCCTTTGATATGAGCTTATATGCCCGTATTTGCTATTTTTTACCCCGGCATGACCGGGGCGCGTGTTTTACTCAGCCAATGTCTCGTCTCTACACGGCAGGGAACTCGATCCGCGCGATGCGGCTCATGACACGCCGCATCGCCAGCGCATCGTCGACGCCGAACGCTTGCTCGAACAGCTTTTGCGCGGTGCTCCACTCGGAGCGGCCTTCCAGTTCGCGCTGTCTTCCGAGCTCCGACAAGTCGACTTCGCGCTCGCGCCGGTCGGCCTGGCCGACCCGGATCGTGATCAAGCCGTCGCGTTCCAGCGGGCGCAAATTATGTCCCATGGTGGCCCGGTCCATCGTCAGGCGCGCCGCCAGCGCCGCCATCGTGGCGGGGCCATGCTGGGCCAGCAAGTTCAAGATCACGTACTGGGTCGCGCGCAGTCCGACCTTGGCCAGGCATGCATCGTAAAACCGGGTCAGGTGGCGCGCCGCCTTGCGGATCGCGGTATTGTTGCAGCGGCCAGGCTGTTCATCATGAGCGGGAGCTAAGGTAGCTGCTGGAGTTGCCATTATTTTTGCGGTAGTCAGATCGATGGCTGTCAATATAGTCTCATATAAGACTATATTCAAGAACTTTTTCATCAGTCCGGCATCAGCCTGGTATCTCAAGTGTGGGGATAGGTTCGAAGAACTAAAAACCACATCGCACCACACATAAACCATATTGCTAGGGAATATATTGATTCCCTAAGGAAATATTAAGGGAATAATAAGATGATGGGAGCTGGAGTGCAAAGTGGTTTGTTAAACGCGTATATGATCAAGTGGGGCCGGACAGTTCGATTCAGCAGACGATAGGAACGCCATGCTGGTGAGTCCCCAACTTTTCGTCGACGTTGTTGGGTTCGTCAAGGGAGACACTGCTTCATATGAAACATATAACAATTCGCCAAATTAAGATTTTCGAAAGTGTGGCGCGCAACCTGAGTTTTTCCCGCGCGGCTGAGGATCTGCACCTGACCCAGCCAGCGGTATCGATGCAGATCAAGCAGATGGAAGGGCAGGCCGGCTTGCCGCTGTTCCAGCATCACGGCAAGCGGATAACGCTGACCGAGGGCGGCAGCCTGATCCTGCGTCACTGTCGTGTGATTCTTGCCGATCTGAACGCCGCAGAACAATCACTGGCCGACCTGATGGCTGGCGGCATCCAGCGCCTGCGGGTGGGACTGATTACTTCGGGCAGCCATTTTTTTCCGCACCTGATACATTCTTTCATGCAAGGCAAGACCACCATCGATCTCGACATGAAGGTGCGCAGCCGCGATCAGTTGCTGACCATGCTGCGCGACGAGCAGATCGATCTCGCCGTGATGGTGCACCCGCCGGAATTCCCCAACATCGCCGCACGGCCGTTCGGCGCCAATCCCTTCGTACTGGTTGCTTCCGCCTCGCATCCGCTGGCCCTCGAACACAATATTGCGTATGCGCGGATTGCGTCCGAATGCCTGATCGTGCGCGAGGGCGGTACCGACACCCGCGGCGTCGCCGACGAAACGTTCCGCAGCCAGGAAGCGTCGCCCCGTTTCATGGAGCTGGGCTGCGCCGAGGCGATCAAGCAATCGGTGATTGCCGGCATGGGCATCAGCCTGCTGGCCGCGCAAGAGGTGCAGTCCGAAGTGCGCGCCGGCCTGCTGAAGGTGCTCGACGTGCAGGGTTTTCCGTTGAAGCGGCATTGGAATGTGGTGCATCGCGCAGACCGTCCGTTGCCGCCGGCGGCGCGCGATTTCCAGCAATTCCTGTTGACCGAGGCCGGTGCCTGGCTGGCGCATTTCACGGGTATCGAAGGTATTTGCAGGGACCGGCCGCTGCATGACGACGACGACCTGGGAGGCGGCATGATCGGCGCCGGCGACGTCCCTTACGACCTCGCGCTGCGCCCGCCGGCGCCGTTACGCGGCCAGAGCCTGCCAGATAAGCGCTAAATTCAGCGCGACAATCGCGGCGGTGGCGATCACCGCCGCGCCGGTCAGTTTGCGGCATGCGGTGAAACGGCCCATCACCGAGCGGCGCGACGACAGCACCACCAGCGCGATCAGCGGCATCGGCAAGATGATGCTGAGGATGATCTGGCTGTCGACCATCGCCTTCATCGGGTTGGTCATCATGCACACCAGCACCGCCGGCACCATCGTGATCAGGCGGCGCACCAGCACGGGTATCTTGAAGCCGACAAAGCCCTGCATGATATTTTGGCCGGCCATGGTGCCGACCACCGAGCTGGAAATGCCCGACGCCAGCAGCGAAATGAGAAACACGGCGGCCGCTCCGGCGCCCAGCGCGGGCGCCAGCGTGTGATACGCGGTGGCGATGTCGGCGATGCCCGGCGCCGTCTTGCTGAACACCGAGGCGGACATGGCCACCATCGCCATATTGACCAGCCCCGCCAGTCCCAGCGCGATCACCACTTCACGGTTCGAAAACCGCACCAGCTTGCGGCGCTGCTGGTTGTTGCGCGCCATTGCGCGGTGTTGGGTCAGGCCCGAATGCAGGTAAATCGAGTGCGGC
This sequence comes from Janthinobacterium agaricidamnosum NBRC 102515 = DSM 9628, assembly GCF_000723165.1. NCBI lineage: Bacteria > Pseudomonadati > Pseudomonadota > Betaproteobacteria > Burkholderiales > Oxalobacteraceae > Janthinobacterium > Janthinobacterium agaricidamnosum. The sequence continues at coordinate 5,080,461 of NZ_HG322949.1, read as the reverse complement.
ATGATGGTGGCGCCGACGATGCTGACGGCCAGCATCAGCGCATCGTTGCCATGCAAATGCGGCACGAAGGTATGAAAAATGGCGGCGTGCCAGTCCGGCGGCGCAATCAGCAGCTCGGCCAGGTAGCTCAGGCCGATCACGGCGACCAGCGCCGCGATCACGATTTCGAGCGGGCGAAAGCCTTTTTTATCGAGCGACAGGATGCCGAAGGTGATGATGCCGGTGATCAGCAAGCCCCAGCCGATCGCCAGGTCGAACAACAGCGAAATGCCGATCGCGCCGCCCATGAATTCGGCCAGGTCGGTCGCGATGGCGGCGATTTCGGAACCGATCCACATGAGTATCACCAGCGGACGGGGAAACTCGTCGCGGCAGATTTCCGCCAGGTTGCGGCCGGTCACGATGCCGAGTTTTGCCGACATCGCCTGGAACAGCATGGCCACCAGGCTCGATAGCAGCACCACCCACAGCAGTTCGTAACCATAGGTCGAACCGGCCTGGATATTGGTGGCGAAATTGCCGGGGTCCATGTAAGCGACCGAGGCCACCACCGCCGGACCGGCGAACGACAGCAATGAGCGGACGCTGCCGCGCTGGTTGTCGAGCGCGTCGCGCATCGCCGCGACGGTGTCGGTGGTGGCGTCCTCGGACAGCGCGTAGCTGGCGCCGCGTTTGATGGCTGCGAACATGGAAGGGGTCCCTTCAGACTGCTGGATGGTATTGATTGAAACTGGATAGTGCGCCGCGTGCACGGTTGCACACGGCGCGCCATGCGTGCTGCTTCGCTTACGCGATTACATCGCGGCGGTTTTTCAATTTATGGATCACATCGAGCGTGGCGTCGTCGACGCGCAGGTGCTCGCGCACCAGTTGGCGCGGCGTGTTGGCCAGCCACTGCGACAGCGTCACTTCGGAGAAGTGGTCCGACTTGAACAGTTCCAGGAACACCAGGTCGGTGGTGCCGGTATTCTTGATGTAGTGGCCCAGGTTCTTCTCGACGTAACCGACGTCGCCCGGATTGAAGTCGACCGTCTGCGCTGCCGGACCGCTGTTGAACACCGTCATGCGGCCGGTACCCTGGATGAAGTACTGCCATTCATCCGCATCCGGATGCCAGTGCATCTCGCGCAAGCCGCCCGGACGCAGCGTGACCATCGCGGCCGCCACGGTTTTGGAAATCGGGAAGTTGTTGCTGTCGACGATGCGCACTTCGCCGCCCGGCTGGGCCAGCGTCGGCGTCATCGAACCCATGCGGAAGATGAATGGATGGTCCGGACGGCCGTCCTTCGACGCGACATAGGCTTGCTCGGCCGCCAGCGGGCCGGCCTTGGCGCCCTGGTAAATCCACAATTGATCGAGCGGGATGTTCTTGAACTTGTCGGCCGGGACGCCGAAGTTTTGCGCCAGGATTTCCGGTGGCGTATGGGCCATCCAGTCGGACACCATCAGCGTATTGAATTCGCCGGCCGCGCCATTGTCGAACGCCAGGATGAATTCGCCGCCATTCGGCCCCAGGCCTTGCAGCGAGTGCGGCAAGCCTGGCGGGAAGTACCAGATGTCGCCGGCTTGCACGTCGGAGACTTCGGCGCGGCCCTTGCTGTCGATGGTGGTGATGCGCACTTCGCCGCTGACCATCATGGCCCATTCGGCTTGCTGATGCCAGTGCAATTCGCGCACGCCGCCAGGTCCGAGACGCATGTTGACGCCGGCGATATCCTTCGATACCGGGAACGCCTTGGTGGTCACTTCGCGCGCCCAGCCGCCATCCTGGATACGCTTGTGCGCCAGGTTGAACGAGGCCCATGGAATCGGCATGCCGCCGACGTCGGTTGGCGGCGGATTGTTGAACGATGGCAGGACGTCTCGCAGTTGCGGGTTTTGCGGGCCGGGTTCGGCATTGGCGATCGGGGTCGAATTGATCGCGCCTTGCGGCGGACGGTCCGGGTTGCCGAATTCGGCCGCCTTGGCAGCCACCGTTGCACCGAGTGCGGCGGCTCCGGCGGCCGCGCCGGCGAGGACGCTGCGACGTTTCATGTCAGTCATGGTTGCTTCTCCTAAATGGTCTTACGAAAATCCCCGCTGGTCAGGGTGAACCCTGGATGACGCAGGTATGAGCAGGAGCCGGCGTGGCCGGTACCGTGGGATACCGTGGATATCGCCAGCCGCTCCAGTCCGTGAATCGTAGGGCCGGGCGGCCCAAACGCATATTCAGTATTTCTTTGGGGAAACCATAAGAAGCTCTGATACACGGCGCCTGCCAATGTCGTTAAGATCAGCGCATAACTTCGAGCAACTTATTGCCAAGTTAATTATTCTGATACATGAAAAGGAGATGGACCATGGGTAGCTTTAGCACTATGCACTGGGTGATAGTCCTGGTAATCGTCGCGCTGGTTTTCGGCACCAAGAAGATCAGCAGCTTTGGCGCCGACCTTGGCGGAGCGATCAAGGGTTTCAAGGATGGCATGCGCGAAACCGACCCGGCGCCAGCCGATAGCGCCGCAAATATTGCCAATGGCGCCAATGTGAAGCCGGCTGCCGCGCTGATCGATGCGCAGGATGTCCACGCCGCGCCGAAACAGTGACGCCTGCACAGGATTGATACCGCAATAATTTGAAGGGAGGGGAGTCATGTTTGACTTCGACATTTCCAAAATGGCCGTCATCGGCACGGTGGCGCTGGTGGTGCTCGGTCCCGAGCGGCTGCCCCGTGTCGCGCGTACCCTGGGCACGCTGCTGGGGCGCGCGCAGCGCTACCTCCATAGCGTGCAGGCGGAAGTCGCCGAGCAAATCAAGCTCGACGAATTGCGCAAGATGAAGGGCGATATCGAACAGGAAGTGGCCAATGTGCAAAACATGGTTGACCGCACCGTGCGCCAGCATGCGGGGCAATTGCAGGCCGGCGTCGATGCGGCGCTCGACAGCGTGAAAGAGGCATTGCCGGACAATTACCTGTCGTCTGCCCATGAGGCTGGCATCGATTTGCAGGCGGAACTGTTCAAGGTGCGGCCGGCGGCGCTGCCTGTGCCGGAGTATGGCGCGGAATATGCGGATGTGCCGATGCAGGCGCCGCGCCGGCATGCGCTTGCGCCGGTGCCCTTTACTGGCCAGCAAGCGCGGGCCAGGTGGCGCGGAGCGGTGTCAAGCGGGCGGGGCGCGGTTGCCAAGCGCAGCCGGGTGGTGTCGATGGCGGCCAGTAAGTCGCTGGGACGTGGTGGCGGCAAGCTGGCATGAACTTGCTGGAATGGACGCTATGCCACACGCACAAAAGCCAAGCCGCAAAGCCGGCCTGAGGTTTAACAACCCTTGGTCACCGTGCGAAAGTCGCGTGGCCCCAGGGGGCGGCCATCCTGCGCATGCAATTCCAGCTGGGTAAGCGGAAGCTGTTGGTCGCGGTCCACCATTGCATACTGCAATTCATCCGCTTCAAAACAGTTCCGTTCGCCCCACTGCCACAAGGCAATTAAGACAATATAGAGCTCTTCGCCCTTGCTTGTCATGACATAGCGGCTGCGCGTGGACATGCCGGCATCCTGCACCGTTGCGAAAATGCCTGCGTCGACGAGCTTCTTCAGCCGGGACGAAAGGATGTTCTTCGCCAGCCCTAGGCTTTTCTGAAACTCGCTAAAGCGCTCCTTGCCGCTAAAGGCCTCGCGCAGTATCAACAGCGACCACCAATCGCCAATGATCTGCAGTGAGCGAGCAATGCCGCAGTTCGCCTCCGTGAGGTCGATCCTCTTTCCCTTCATTGCGCATCTCCCAACTCTATCGAATCTTGAAGTTGCAAATTTAAACCATTTGCTCTAAATTGTCGAATGGTTGCAAAGATAAACCAATACGATTTGAAAGGAATTTTCATATGGACAATCTTCTAAAGACAGTCATCAAGGCTCATGGGGGCTGGGAGCGGTGGCAAAAGGTTACTAAACTGAACGCACATGTTTCGATCGGCGGCGGCATCTGGCACCTGAAAGGCTGGCCTGGCGTCTTCACTGATGCGAACGTTGTCATCAATCCGCGTCGTCAGCACATCGAATTTTCACCTTTTGGTAACCTGGGCCAGCACATTCTGGTGGAGCCGGATCGCGTCGCCATCGTGGCAACGGACGGAAATATTATCGAACAGCGCGGTTCACCCCGCCAGGCGTTTGAAGGCCACAGTATTCAGACTCCCTGGGACGCGCTGCACCTGGCCTATTTCAGCGGCTATGCGATGTGGGGATATCTCACGGCCCCCTACCTGTTTGCTTACCCAGGTTTCCACGCGCAAGAGATTGAACCTTGGGATGAGAATGGAGAAATCTGGCGCCGCCTTAAAGTTACCTTCCCGGCTGAGATCCATGCGCACTGCAGTGAGCAAGTGTTTTACTACGATTCAAAAGGTTTGCTGCGGCGTAACGACTACCGTGTCGACATCATTGGTAGCGGTACGACTAGCGCCCATTATTCGGACGAGCATAAGTCGTTCGGCGGTATGGTGTTTCCTACCAACCGGCGTGTGTATTCGATTGGCGCCGATAACAAACCGATTCTGGAGCGAGTACTGGTATCCATCCACGTCCACGAGGTCGATGTGGGCTGAGCTGCGTTTCGAACCGGTCGCTGACTGAACACGGGGAACGAAAAATCGGAAAGAGACCCGTATGAGAACTTCTGATTTCAGAAGCGAAAACGCCAACCGGCATCGGTTGGCGTTCTGTTTGACACTGTTCTTGGTGGCCCGGGGCGGAATCGAACCACCGACACAAGGATTTTCAATCCTCTGCTCTACCGACTGAGCTACCAGGCCAAGGTGGCGAATTATAGCAGACCAAAATCGAATTGCAAGGGCAGGGTAGGAATTTTCCTGTTCAGCGGCTAAATTCTTGCTCCTCACTCAAATATTATTTGATCGCACGAGTATTTTTTTCAACAAATTATCGGCGCATAGTGTTGTTCATGGGCTTGCCGCACCGCGTACAGAGCGGCGTCGGCAGGCATGAACCCTTGTCATTCCTCTTCTCCAAAGGATTACATCATGAGCAGCACTATTCCTGCTATCGGCCTCGGCACTTTCCGCCTGCAAGGCCAGGTCGTCATCGATTCGGTCAGGAACGGCATCGAGGTCGGCTACCGCCATATCGACACGGCACAAATTTATGGCAATGAAGCTGAAGTCGGCCAGGCCATCGCCGAATCCGGCGTGGCCCGCAGCGAATTGTTTGTCACGACCAAGATATGGATCGAGAATTTGCAGCGCGACAAGCTGATTCCCAGCCTGAAAGATAGTCTGCACAAGCTGCGCCTGGAACAGCTGGACTTGACGCTGATCCACTGGCCGTCGCCGAAGGACGCCATCCCGGTCGCCGAATACATGGCGGCGCTGGCCGAAGCCAAGGCGCAAGGCTTGACCAAACTGATCGGCGTGTCGAACTTTACTAATGCGCAATTGAAGCAGGCGATCGATACCGTCGGCGCGGCGCAAATCGCCACCCAGCAAGTGGAAATCCATCCTTTCCTGCAAAACCGCAAGGTGGTCGATTTCGTGCGCAGCCAGGGCATCCATGTCACCGCGTACATGCCGCTGGCCTACGGCAAGGTGATCAGCGATCCGGTGATGCTGCGGATCGCGGCCGCGCACCAAGTGACGCCGGCGCAAGTCGCCCTGGTCTGGTCGCTGCAGCAAGGTTTTGCGGCGATCCCGTCGTCGACCAGGCGGGCTAACCTGGAAAGTAATTTCCACCTGCCGCGTATCGTCTTGAGCGCCGACGAAATGGCGCGTATCGCGGCGCTGGACGCGAATGACCGCCTGGTCAATCCGGACGGCTTGGCGCCAGTGTGGGATTAATGCCATGCACAAGACGTTGAGCAAGACGATGCGGGAAGTCGCCGCATTTGTCTGGCCGGATTTTCATGCGGCGCTGCCGGCCCGCTAACTTACCAGGAAAGCAAGGCGGCTGCCGCAGCATTTTGCCCGCAAACGCTATAATGGTCGGATGAACAGTCCATCATCCCCAACCATGCGGCGCTTCATGCATAGTCACAGCGACGTTTGCATCGTTGGCAACGGCGCCATCGCAAAAACCACCGCGCTGGCGTTCGCCCAGGCTGGCCAGAGCGTCACCTTGCTCAGTCCCGCCTCGCCGCCATCGCCGGCGCCCGCCGTCCCGGGCTGGGATGTGCGGGTGTTCGCGCTGAATCACACCGCGCACAATCTGCTGTCGTCGCTGAAGGTATGGGGCGCGCTCGACGCGGCCCGTCTGCAGCCGGTCGATGCGATGCTGGTCCATGGCGACGGCGCGCAAGCCGGCGGCCTCGGTTTCGACGCGTATGGCGCCCATGTCGGCACGCTGGCCTGGATCGTCGAAGACCGCAACCTGAACCAGGCATTGGACGCCGCGCTGAAGTTCGCGCAAAACGTCAACCTGGTGCAAGGCCGGGCGCAGCGCCTTGAAAACGGTGATGAACAGGCCACGGTCCACCTGGATAGCGGCGATGCGGTGACGGCGTCGCTGGTGGTCGGCGCCGACGGCGCGCAATCGTGGGTGCGCGGCCAGTGCGACATCGGCTACGATTACCGCTCGTATGGCCAGCGCGGCGTGGTCGCCAACTTCAGCTGCGAAAAGCCGCACCATGGCGCGGCACATCAATGGTTTGCCGGCGCCGAAGGCGTCATCGCCTTGCTGCCGCTGCCGGACAATCAAGTGTCGCTGGTCTGGTCGGCGCCGGAGGTGCTGGCCGAGACCTTGCTGCGCGAATCGGCGCAGCAGCTGGCGCACCGGCTGGCCGTGTTTTGCGGCGATACGCTGGGCGCGCTGACGCCGTTGCTGCCGGAACTGGTGCGCGCTTTTCCCCTCTCCCTGATGCGTCCCCATGCGCTGGTCGGCCCGCGCGTGGCATTGGTCGGCGATGCGGCGCACGTGGTGCATCCGCTGGCTGGCCACGGCATGAACCTCGGCTTTGCCGACGTCGCGCAACTGATCCAGACCGTCACCCGGCGCGAATCCCATCGGGGCATCGGCGACACGCGCGTGCTGGCCCGCTACGCCCGTGCGCGGAAGGAAGACGTGCTGCTGATGCAGATCGCCACCGACGGTCTGGCGCGCCTGTTCGGCGCCGATCTGGAGCCGCTGCGCGTGGTCCGCAATTTGGGATTAAACTTGCTGGATAAATTACCTGTATTGAAGCGCCGCCTGATTTCCCACGCCCTGGGGAAACTGGCCTGAGCCCGATCCCGCATGCCAATACCGGATTGCCGTCGCGACGTGCGGCGATCCTCTTTCAAAGAAGTCACCGGAGAGGTTATGAAGAAAAGTAAGATCGCGTTGCTGCTGTTTTCGGGGTTGCTGATGTCGTGCGCCGGTGCGGAAACGCCGCTGGAAGCGAATATCAAGAAATTGATCGAACCGCGCCTGGGCGAAGGCGCCAAGGTCGACTCGGTCAAGGAAACCCCGTACGCTGGCCTGTTCGAGGTGCGCACCGGCGGCGACATCCTGTACACCGACAAGAATGCGCAATACCTGATCGTCGGCCACGTGTTCGACGCCAGGACCTCGCAAGACTTGACCAAGGAACGGATCGACGAAGTCAACCGCATCAAGTTCTCCGACCTGCCGTTCGACCAGGCGCTCAAGCTGGTCAAGGGCAATGGCAAGCGCGTCATCGCGGTGTTCGAAGATCCGAATTGCGGTTATTGCAAGCGCTTCCGCCAGACCACGCTGAAAGACATCGACAACGTCACCGTCTACACCTTCCTGTACAACATCCTGTCGGACGATTCCTTCGTCAAGTCGAAAAACATCTGGTGTGCGGCCGACCGCAACAAGGCCTGGGATGACTGGATGTTGAACGGTAAAGTCGTGCCGCCCGCACCGGCCGCTTGCGCCACGCCGAACGACAAGATCCTGGCGCTGGGCCAGAAATTGCGCGTCAACGGCACGCCGACGATTTTCTTCAGCGACGGCAGCCGCATTCCGGGCGCGATCGACCTGAAGGGACTGGAAGCGAAGCTGTCTTCGATCAAGCAATAACATCCTGGGCAGTCGCCAGTGCAGCACGGCGCGCCCGCATCCGGCGCGCCGTTTTTATATCAGCACACAGTTATGCAGTTGTACCCGGGATTCCCCCACCGTTTTCACCCGCAAAAACGCAGTCAACAAAGAGGAGCATCAGATGATTACCCTGAATATCAACGGGCGCGACACACAGGTCGACGCCGACCCTTCGACCCCGATCCTGTGGGCCTTGCGCGACAACCTGAACATGACCGGCACCAAGTTCGGCTGCGGCGCGGCGCTGTGCGGCGCTTGCACCGTGCACCTGGACGGCGCGCCTATCCGTTCCTGCATCACGCCGATTTCGGCGGCGGCCGGACAAAAGATCACCACCATCGAGGCGATGCAAGGCGACCATGTCGGCAAGGCGGTGCAGGATGCGTGGGTGCGCCACGACGTGCCGCAATGCGGCTACTGTCAAAGCGGCCAGGTGATGAGCGCCACGGCGCTGCTGAAAACCAACAAGACACCGAGCGACGCCGACATCGACGGCGCCATGAGCGGTAATATCTGCCGCTGCGGTACCTATCAACGTATCCGCGCGGCCATCAAAGACGCCGCCAGCACGCTCGCTTAAGGGGACCGACATGCGTATCGAATGGATCAATCAAGATGCAATCGCCGCCGCGGCCGCCTCCAGCGGCGGCGTGTCGCGCCGCAGTTTCATGAAGGCCGGCGCCGCTCTCGGCGGCGGCCTGGTGCTGGGCTTTTTCATCCCCGGCGCCAACCGCATGGCGCGCGCCCAGGATGCCAAGGCGGCGGTGTACCAGCCCAACGCCTTCCTGCGCATTGCGCCGGACAATAGCGTCACCGTGATCATCAACCGGCTCGAATTCGGCCAGGGCGTGCAAACCGCGCTGCCGATGATACTGGCCGAGGAGCTCGACGCCGACTGGTCGCAAATGCGCGGCGAACTGGCGCCGGCCGGCGACGCCTACAAGGACCCGGCGTTCGGCATGCAGATCACCGGCGGTTCCGGCACCATCGCCCACTCGTACACCCAGTACCGCGAAATCGGCGCGCGCGCCCGCGCCATGCTGGTGGCCGCCGCCGCGCAGCAGTGGAAGGTCAAGCCGGACCAGGTCAAGACCTCGAAAGGCATGCTGATCGGCCCGGCCGGACAACAGGCCAGCTACGGTTCGTTCGCCGACGCGGCGATGAAACAGCCGGTGCCGGCCAGCGTCAAGCTCAAGGACAGTAAGGATTTCAATTTCATCGGCAAGCCGACCAAGCGCCTGGATGCGCGCGCCAAGTCGAACGGCACGCAGCAATTCGGCCTGGACTTCAAGCCGGCCGGCACCAAGGTCGCGGTGGTGGCGCGGCCGCCGGTGTTCGGCGCCAAGGTGGCCAGGCTGGACGCCAGCAAGGCCAAGGCCATCAAGGGCGTGCTGCAAGTGGTTGAAGTGGCGACCGACCGCGGCGGACGCGGCGTGGCGGTGATCGCCGACGGCTACTGGCCGGCCAAGCAGGGCCGCGACGCCTTGCTGATCGACTGGGACAGCAGCGCCGTCGAAAAGACCGACAGCGTCAAGCAGCTGGCGGCCTACAAGGCGCTGGCGGCGACTCCCGGCCTGGTCGCCAAAAAGGCCGATATTTCGGCGCTGGCGGCGGCGCCGAAGAAAATCAGCGCGGTCTATGAATTCCCTTACCTGGCGCATGCGCCGATGGAGCCGCTGAACTGCGTGGTCGACCTGAAGGCCGATTCCTGCACCGTATGGGCCGGCACCCAGATGCAAACCTTCGACCATGCGGCGATCGTCGCCACCTCCGGCCTGAAGGCGGAGCAGGTGACCTTGCACACGATGACCGCCGGCGGCGGTTTCGGCCGCCGCGCGATCCCGACCTCGGACTACATCGTCGAGGCGGTCAATGTGGCCAAGGCTTACCGCGCGGCCGGCCACAGCGGCCCGGTCAAGGTGATGTGGAGCCGCGAAGACGATATCAAGGGCGGCTACTACCGTCCGGCCCATGTGCACCGCGCCGAGATCGGGCTCGATGGCAAGGGCAAGATCCTGGCCTGGGACCACACCATCGTCGGCCAGTCGATCACCTCGAACACCCCGCTGGCCGGTTTCATGGTCAAGAACGGCATCGACGGCACCATGATCGAAGGCATGGGCGAGCCGTATGACGTGCCGCTGAACCTGTCGGTGCACAATGCCGCCGACAACGTGCCGGTGCTGTGGTGGCGCTCGGTCGGTTCGACCCACACCGCGTTTGTCATGGAAACCCTGATCGACGAGGCGGCGCACGCGGCCGGCGTCGACCCGGTGGCGTACCGCAAGCAGCTGCTGGGCGCCAGGCATGTGCGGCATATCGCGGCGCTCGACCTGGCGGTGGCCAAGTCCGGTTATGGCAAGACGGCGCTGCCGAAAGGCCAGGCCTGGGGCGTGGCGATGCACGAATCGTTCAATTCGGTGGTCGCCTACGTGGTCACCGCATCGGTGACGGATGGCGTGCCGAAGCTGCACACGGTGACCGCCGGCGTGCATTGCAACCAGGCCGTCAACCCGCTGACGATCGAGGCGCAAGTGCAGGGCGCGATCCTGATGGCGCTCGGCACCACCCTGCCGGGCGCCGCCATCACGCTGAAGGATGGCGTGGTGGAGCAGCAAAACTTCGGCGACTACCCGGTCGCGCGCCTGCCGGACATGCCGCTGGTCGCGGTGCACCTGGTGCCGTCGGCCGACGCGCCGACCGGCATGGGCGAGCCGGGCTTCCCGCCGCTGGCGCCGGCGCTGGCCAACGCCGTATTCACCTTGACCGGCAAGCGGCTGCGCAAGCTGCCGTTCGACCTGGCGACGGCATGACGGGAGCGCGGTGAGTAATCCAGTGAGCACGGTAGGAATCTTGCTGGCAGCCGGAAGGGGCAGGCGTTTCGACCCTTCCGGTGTGCAAAACAAGCTGTTGCAGCCGCTGGCCAACGGCGACGCGGTGGTGGTCGCCAGCGCCAGGAATCTGCTGGCCGCGCTGCCCCGGGTAGTCGCGGTGGTGCGCCCCGGCGACGACCGGGTGGCGCAGGCGCTGGGCGCGCTTGGCTGCGAAGTCCGGGTCTGTCCGGATGCCGACACCGGCATGGCGGCGTCGCTGACGCATGCGATCGATTACACGCGCGGCGCGCCGGGCTGGCTGATCGCGCTGGGCGACATGCCGCATGTGGAACCGGCTACAATCCTTGGCTTGTCGGCCGCGATAGGGCGCGGCGCCGATATTGCCGTGCCTGTCTTCCAGGGCAAGCGCGGCAATCCGGTCGCCTTCAGCCATGTCTACTTGCCGCTGCTGCTGGCGCTCGATGGCGACCAGGGCGCGCGCAATATCATCAAGAGCCATGCGAGCGTTGAAGTGGCCGTGGACGACATGGGAATTTTACGAGACATCGACACGCGCGCGGATTTGTAATCCATCAAAAGACGCGTTCCACACTGAGGATGATAATGAAGAAACCAGTAAAGAAAACCGCCGGCATCGCGTATGCCATCGTCGCCAGCGACCTGGCCGGCCATATGTTCCAGGTCTCGCTGACGGTGCAGTCGCCGGCTGCGCAGGGACAGATTTTCTCGCTGCCGGCATGGATACCGGGCAGCTACATGATCCGCGAATTCTCGCGCAACATCGTGCGCATCAGCGCCGAATCGAATGGCAAGAGCGTCGCGCTGACCAAGCTCGATAAACATTCCTGGCAAGCCGCGCCATGCAAGGAGCCGCTGACGGTCTTGTATGAAGTCTATGCGTGGGATTTGTCGGTGCGCGCCGCCCACCTCGACCAGACCCACGGTTTCTTCAACGGCAGCAGCGTGTTCCTGCGCGTGCTGGGCCAGGAGTCCGAACCGCACCAGGTCGATATCCAGCGTCCGCTGGACGCCGCCTGCAAGACTTGGCGCGTGGCCACCTCGTTGCCGGAACTGGGCGCCAGGCGCTACGGCTTCGGCACTTACCTGGCGTCGAATTACGATGAATTGATGGACCATCCGGTCGAGCTGGGTGACTTTGCGCTGGCGACCTTCAAGGCGCATGGCGTGCCGCACGATATCGTGTTTACCGGCCGCGTGCCGAACCTGGACCTGGCCCGCCTGTCGGCCGACCTGAAGGCGATTTGCGAAACCCAGATCGAATTCTTCGAACCGAAAACCAGGCGCGCGCCGATGGACCGTTATGTGTTCATGACGATGGTGGTCGGCGACGGCTACGGCGGCCTGGAGCACCGCGCGTCGACCGCGCTGGTGTGCGCGCGCGCCGATTTGCCGAGCACCGCCGCACCGAACCAGGAATTGAGCGACGGCTACCTGAAATTCCTCGGCTTGTGCAGCCACGAATATTTCCACACCTGGAACGTCAAGCGCATCAAGCCGGCCGCGTTCGCGCCATACAAGCTGGAAGCGGAAAGTTATACCCCGCTGCTGTGGCTGTTCGAAGGTTTCACCAGTTATTACGACGACGTGATGCTGGTGCGGGCCGGCCTGATCGATGAAGACGCGTACTTCAAGCTGCTGTCCAAGACCGTCAACAGCGTGTTGCGCGGCAGCGGCCGCAACAAGCAAAGCGTGGCCGATTCCAGTTTCGACGCGTGGACAAAATACTACCGCCAGGATGAAAACGCGCCGAACGCCATCGTCAGTTATTACACCAAGGGTTCGCTGATCGCGCTGGCGTTCGACCTGACCATCCGCAGCAAGACCGGCGGCAAGAAATCGCTGGACGATGTGATGGCCGCGTTGTGGCAGCGTTACGGCCGCGATTTTTATCCGAGCAAGGGCCGTGGCGTGACGCCGGCCGAAGTCGAGGCGCTGTTCGACGAAATCAGCGGCATCAAGATGAAGCCGTTCTTCGAACGTTATATCCGTGGCACCGACGACGTGCCGCTGGCGAAATTGCTGGCCCCGTTCGGCGTCAAGTATGCGGATGAACGCAAGCCGGCCAAGCCCAGCCTCGACGTCGGCCTGGGCCGCGACGGCAACGACGCCAAGCTGGCGCAGGTACACCAGGGCGGCGCGGCGCACCTGGCCGGCTTGTCGGCGGGCGACGTGCTGGTGGCGTTCGACGGCTTGCGCGTGTCGGGCAATCCGTACAACCTGGAAACCCTGCTGGGCCGCTACAAGGTCGGCGCCGACATCGCCGTGCACGCGTTCCGGCGCGACGAATTGATGACCTTTAGCGTCAAGCTGCAGGGCGACCGGGTGCCGGGCGTGACCCTCAGCGTGTTGCCGGCTGGTAAAAAAGCGGCCGGACTGAAGCGTCCTACGGCATCTTGATGTAATCCTCATCGCGCCGGCGGGCGGCCCTGTGCCGCCGCCGCGCGGTTTCAAGATACAATTTCCGGCTCGTAATTCTTTGCCGGCCAGATGCGCTGTTTCTGCCACCTCCATCCTTGAAACTCGATCCCGCCACCGTTATCCTGATGTCGACCCTGATGGCGGGAGCGATGTCGCTGGTGCTGTTCGCCGCATGGCGCAGTTTTCCCGCCAGCGTGCGCGGCATCGGCCACTGGTCGCTGGGGCTGGTCCTGCTGATTCTGGCCAGCGCGCTGTTCGCCCTGAACGGCAAGGTCGCACCCATCATCCTGCTGCCATTGGCTAACTCGGTGCTGTTGTGGGGCGGCGGTTTGCTGTTGATCGGTACCCAGCGCTTTTATGGCGTGCGGCCCGACTGGCGGCTGTTCCACCTGGCCTGGCTGCTGGGACTCGCTTGCATGGTGCGCTGGCTGTATCTTTCTGCCGACTTCCCGGCCCGCGTCGCGGCCTTTTCCTTCCTGATGATGTCCTTGCATGTGGCCATGCTGCTGACCATCGTGCGCCATGGCGAACGCCATTTGTCGACCTGGTTTTTCGGCTTGATGATATTGCTGCAATCGGCCAGCATGCTGCATCGCGGCCTGATGGCGCTGACCGATGGCGGCGCCGGCACCGACCTGTCGCATGGCGGGCCGTATCACAGCCTGTATCTGGCGATGACCAATTTCATGACCTTGCTGCTGCCGGTCGGATTCATGGCGGTGGCCACGCGGCGCCTGCAAGTCGTGCTGGAGCAGCGCGCCCACCGCGATCCGCTGACGCAGGTATTGAACCGGCGCGGCTTTGCCGACGCGCTGGACAAGGAAGCCGCCAGCGCGCGGCCGGCGGCGTTGATGGCGATCGACCTCGACCTGTTCAAGGCGATCAACGACAGCCATGGCCATGCGATGGGCGACCGGGTGCTGGTGCATGTGGCCGGCCTGATCGGCGCGACGCTGCGCGCCGGCGATCACCTGGCGCGTTTCGGCGGCGAGGAATTCATCGTGCTGCTGCCGGATACGCAGCTGGAGCAGGCGATGCTGACGGCGCGCGATATCCAGCAGGCGCTGCGCCGGCCGCGCACGGATGGTGTGCCGCCTTGCACCGCCAGCATCGGCATCGCCTGCCAGCCGCTGCTCGGCAAGGATGCCGATGGCTTGCTGCGCCGCGCCGATGACGCGCTGTACCGGGCCAAGGAAAATGGCCGCGACCGGATTGAAATCGATGGAATTTGACGGATGTTACTGCGGCCCGGCAAGGCTGCGCAACTGGAAGCGGTAGGCGTCGTCGAATAAAAACGTTTCGGAGAAATCCAGCGTCTTGCGTCCGCGCGGCAGTAAATGCCGCGGCTTGGCGAAGTCCGGTCCGGCGCGGCGCACCGCCGCCAGCGCCACTGTCGACGCGGCGCTGTCGCGCGAACGCTTGATGGCGACATTGACCAGCTTGCCGTCGCGGTCCATGCTGAGGTTGACTACCACGATCGCCGGCAGCATCGCCGGCAAGCGGCCGCTGAAGGTGATGGCGGTATTCGCATCGAGGATTTGCTGCGCCACCAGCGCCTTGTAGTCGTCGATGGTGTTCATCGGCGGCGGTGTCGGCGGCGGCACTGCGGCGCCTGGCTGCGGCGGCGTTTCGGCCGGCGCCGATGGCAGGTGCGGCGGGGTTTTCCGGCAAGCCGACAGTGACAATATCAGGCTGGCCAATCCCAGTGTAACGCAGCGTGCAAATTTTTTCACCGGGACCGTCATTTTTGTTAGCTGAGTTAGCTGAATAAGCGCTTCAATTCCACGCCCGGATCCGGCGCGCGCATGAACGCTTCGCCGACCAGGAAGGAGTGGATATTCGCTTCGCGCATGCGCGTCACGTCGTCGGTCGTCAGAATACCAGATTCGGTGATCACCAGCTTTTCCTGCGGTACGCGCTGCATCAGGTCCAGCGTGGTTTGCAGCGACGTTTCGAAGGTGCGCAGGTTGCGGTTGTTGATGCCGATCAGGCCGCTCTTCAATTTCAGCGCCGCTTCCAGTTCATCGCCGTCATGGCTTTCCAGCAGCACGCCCATGCCCAGTTCGTGCGCGCATGCTTCCAGTTCTGCCATCAAGCCATGGTCCAGCGCCGATACGATCAGCAAGATGCAGTCCGCGCCCATCGCGCGCGCTTCATAGACCTGGTACATATCGATCATGAAATCCTTGCGCAGCACCGGGATATTGCAGGCGGCGCGCGCCTGTTGCAGGTACTCGGCGGAGCCCTGGAAGAATTGTTCGTCGGTCAGCACCGACAGGCAGGCCGCGCCGTGCGAGGCGTAGCTGGCAGCGATGTCGGCCGGGCGGAAGTCGGCGCGGATCACGCCTTTCGACGGCGATGCTTTCTTGACTTCGGCGATGATGCCGGCCGAACCGGCCGCGATATGGCTGCGCAGGCTGGCCTCAAAACCGCGCATGTCCTTGCGCAGTCCGGGATTGTTTTCAACGTCGCTGCGCAGGCTGGCCAGGCTGCGGTGCTTTTTCGCGGTAGCGACTTCGTCGGCCTTGACGGCCAGGATTTTATTCAGGATATCGGACATGATGGGATTCAGGTAAAGAAGTTGTGGGAGCCAGCCTTGATTGTGCAAGGCTTGGAAATGGCATCAGAACATGCCTTGAAAATGAGATATACCGGCAAAGAAGATCAAGATGAAATCGTGGATGCCGGACATGACATTGTTGCT
This sequence comes from Janthinobacterium agaricidamnosum NBRC 102515 = DSM 9628, assembly GCF_000723165.1. Classification (NCBI taxonomy): domain Bacteria; kingdom Pseudomonadati; phylum Pseudomonadota; class Betaproteobacteria; order Burkholderiales; family Oxalobacteraceae; genus Janthinobacterium; species Janthinobacterium agaricidamnosum. The sequence continues at coordinate 5,064,454 of NZ_HG322949.1, read as the reverse complement.
ACGGTTAATTGCTGCCCAGTTGCTGCGTCACTTGCACAAACTGGTTCAGCTTGGCGATGGCCGCGCCGGACGATACCGCCAGCCGGGCCTTTTCCAGCCCATCGGCGATCGAACTGGCCACGCCGGCCGCATACAGCGCGGTGCCGGCGTTGAGCGCGACGATGTCGGACGCCGCGCCGGGCACGCCGTGCAGCGCTTCCATCATCTTGTCTTTCGACTCGATGGCGTCGGCCACCTTCAGGTTGCGGCTGGCGATCATGTGCAGGCCGAAGTCTTCCGGATGGATTTCGTATTCGCGGATTTCGCCGTTGACCAGTTCGCCGACCATGGTGCCGGCGCCGAGCGACACTTCATCCATATTGTCGCGGCCCCACACCACCACCGCATGCTGCGCGCCGAGGCGTTGCAGCACGCGCACCTGGATGCCGACCAGGTCGGCGTGGAAGACGCCCATCAGGATGTTCGGCGCGCCGGCCGGATTGGTCAGCGGTCCGAGGATGTTGAAAATGGTGCGCACGCCCAGTTCGCGGCGCACCGGCGACGCGTGTTTCATCGCCGCGTGGTGGTTCGGTGCGAACATGAAGCCGATGCCGGTTTGCGCGATCGACTGGGCGATCTGTTCCGGCTTCAGGTTGATGTTGGCGCCCAGCGATTCGAGCACGTCGGCGCTGCCGGACGATGACGACACGCTGCGTCCGCCATGCTTGGCGACGCGCGCGCCGGCCGCGGCGGCGACGAACATCGAGGCGGTCGAGATATTGAAGGTGTGCGCGCCGTCGCCGCCGGTGCCGACGATGTCGAGCAGGCCGGCGGTGTTCGCCATCGGCACCTTGGTCGAGAATTCGCGCATCACTTGCGCGGCGGCGGCGATTTCGCCGATGGTTTCCTTCTTGACGCGCAAGCCCATGGTCAGGGCGGCGATCATGGTCGGGGACATTTGCCCGGACATGATCTGGCGGAACAGGTACAGCATTTCGTCGTGAAAAATTTCACGGTGTTCGATGCAGCGCAGCAGGGCTTCTTGTGGGGTGATCGGCATGATGCTTCCTTCTTCAGTAATGGCGCAGGACGAAACCGGAATGTGGCAGGGGCGCGGGCGCGCCGTTCACATCTCAGCGGTCGAGGAAATTCTTCAGCAGTGCGTGGCCGTGTTCCGACAGGATCGACTCGGGGTGGAATTGCACGCCCTCGATATCGAATTCCTTGTGGCGCACGCCCATGATCTCGCCGTCGTCGGTCCAGGCCGTCACTTCCAGGCAAGCCGGAAACGAGGCGCGTTCGATCGCCAGGGAGTGGTAGCGGATCACTGTGAAGGGGCTGGGCAGGTCCTTGAAGACGCCCACGCCGGTATGCGCGATTAATGAAGTTTTGCCATGCATGACTTGCTTGGCGCGGATGACTTTGCCGCCGAATGCTTCGCCGATGGCCTGGTGGCCGAGGCAGACGCCGAGTATCGGCTTCTTGCCGGCGAAGTGTTTCAGCACCTCGATCGAAATACCGGCTTGCGCCGGTGCTTTCGGGCCGGGGGAAATACAGATGCGGTCCGGGTTCAGCGCTTCGATTTCCGCGATGGTGATTTCATCGTTGCGGACAGTGCGGACGTCTTCGCCCAGTTCGCCGAAATACTGCACGATGTTATAGGTGAAGGAGTCATAATTGTCGATCATCAGCAGCATCTCAGAACTCCCCATCCAGGCCATCTTGCACTTGTTCGGCGGCGCGCAATACGGCGCGCGCCTTGTTTTCAGTTTCTTGCCATTCCATTTCCGGGATCGAGTCGGCGACGATGCCGGCCGCAGCCTGCACGTACAGCATGCCGTCCTTGATGACGCCGGTGCGGATCGCGATCGCCACGTCCATTTCGCCGCCAAACGACAGGTAGCCGCAGGCGCCGCCGTAGATGCCGCGCTTGCTGATTTCCAGCTCGTCGATCACCTCCATGGCGCGCACTTTCGGCGCCCCGGTCAGGGTGCCGGCCGGGAAGGTGGCGCGCAGCACGTCGAGATTCGACAGGCCCGCCTCCAGCGTGCCTTCGACGTTCGACACGATGTGCTGCACATGCGAGTATTTTTCGATGACCATGCGGTCGGTGACCTTGACGCTGCCGGTTTCGGCGATGCGGCCGATGTCGTTGCGTGCCAGGTCGATCAGCATCACGTGTTCGGCGATTTCCTTCGGATCGGCCAGCAGTTCGGCCGACAGTTCGGCGTCGCGTTCCGGCGTCGAGCCGCGCGGACGGGTGCCGGCGATCGGCCGCAGCGTGACTTTCTTGCTGTCTTCGCCATCGGCGTTGCTGACGCTTTCATTGCGCACCAGGATTTCCGGCGACGCGCCGATGATTTGCATGTCGCCGAAATTGTAGAAGTACATATACGGCGACGGGTTCAGCGAACGCAGCGCGCGATACAGCGTCAGCGGCGAATCGACGTAGGGCTTGCGGATGCGCTGGCCGATCTGCACCTGCATCAAGTCGCCGGCCATCACGTATTCATGGGCCTTGGCGACCGCCTTCAGGTAGTCTTCCTTGCTGAAATCGCGGATGGTTTCGGTACGCACCGAGCTCGATGTGACCGGCGCATCGAGGCCGCGGCGCAGCATCATCCGCAAATCCTTGAGGCGGTGGCGGGCTTTCGCGTAGGCTTCCGGCGCGCCGCTGTCGGCGTACACGATCAGATACAGCTTGCCGGACAGGTTATCGATCACCGCCAGTTCTTCGGTCACCATCAGCTGGATGTCGGGCAAGCCCAGGTCATCCTTCGGCGCGCTGGCGGCCAGTTTTTTCTCGATGTGGCGCACCGTGTCGTAACCGAAATAACCGGCCAGGCCGCCGCAAAAACGCGGCATGCCAGGACGTAGCGCAACCTTGAAGCGGGCCTGGTATTGTTCGATGAAGTCGAGCGGATTGCCGTTGTGGGTTTCGATCACGGCGCCGTTCCTGACGATCTCGGTGCGGCTGCCGAAGCTGCGCAATACGGTCTTGGCGGGCAGGCCGATGAAGGAAAAGCGGCCGAAACGCTCGCCGCCGACGACCGATTCCAGCAAGAAGGTATTCTTGCCGCCATTCTGGCTCTGCGCCAGCTTGAGGTATAGCGTCAGCGGGGTTTCGAGGTCGGCGAAGGCTTCCGCGATCAAAGGGATGCGGTTGAAACCTTGGGTGGCCAGGGATTTGAATTCGAGTTCGGTCATGTTTCTCTCCATGCCGCCAGTTTGGATGGCGGAGGGTTTTCAAAAAACCTGCCGGATGCGTGCAAGCCGCCGGCAGCAATCACTACTTGGGTTACTTAGCCCAGGATTGCCAGCGTCGCCAAAGCCAGGCCTCAATCGAGCCGGTTTGGTTAACATTGTGTTTTTCGTTGGGAAACATGATTAGTTTGGTCAGTATGCTGTTTAATTGTGCATGCTAATAAGGTTGGCCGCTTGAAGCAGCGTGTCAACTATACCATCGGAATCGGTTTCGTGTATAGAGTGTCCGTGATTGTACCCATAAGGCACCGTCAACACCGGGCAAGCCGCAGCCCGTGCCGCTTGCGCGTCATTCGACGAGTCGCCGATGGCCACCACCTGGGCTGGCGCCAGGCCGAAGTCGCGGCACACTTGCTGCAGCGGCAACGGGTCCGGTTTTTTCCTGGCCAGTGAATCGCCTCCATAAATAATCTCGAAAAACCCGTACAACCCTTTTTGTTGCAACAGCGGTACAGCGAAGGCGACCGGCTTGTTGGTGACGCACGCCAGCCGCAAGCCGGCCGCCTTCATTGCTTCCAGTCCGGCGACCACGTCCGGATACAGCGTGCTGCCGTCGCCGTTGATGGCCAGGTAATGGCGCTGGTAGGCCTCCATCGCCGCCTCGAAGCGGCTGGCCACGCCGGCTGGTTCGAAATCGAGGGCCAGCACCGCGCGGATCAGGTTTTCCGAACCCTTGCCGACCATTAGTTGGATGCGTTCCGCGCTGATTGGTTCCAGTTCGAATTCTGCGCGCATGCGGTTGATCGCGATATGGAAGTCGGGCACGGTGTCGAGCATAGTGCCGTCCAGGTCGATAATTGCGGCTCGTACGCCGCGCAACACGGTGCTGTCGGCCATCTTAAACGCCTGCCAATTCTGCGCGCATCGCGTCGATCACGGCCTTGTAGTCCGGTTTGCCGAAGATCGCCGAACCGGCGACAAAGGTGTCGGCGCCGGCCTTTGCCGCCGCCGCGATGTTGTCGATCTTGATGCCGCCATCGACTTCCAGCATGATGTCGCGGCCGGATTCATCGATCAGGCGGCGCGCCGCGGCGATTTTTTTCAGCGCTTCGGGAATGAAGGACTGGCCGCCGAAACCGGGATTGACCGACATGATCAGGATGATGTCGATCTTGTCCATCACGTGGTCGAGGAAATGCAGCGGCGTGCCGGGATTGAACACCAGGCCGGCCTTGCAGCCGTTGTCGCGTATCAATTGCAGCGAACGATCGAGATGTTCCGACGCTTCCGGATGGAAGGTGATGATGTTCGCGCCGACCTTGGCGAAATCCGGGATAATGCGGTCGACCGGCTTGACCATCAGGTGCACGTCGATCGGCACTTGGACGTGCGGGCGGATCGCTTCGCAGACCAGCGGGCCGATGGTGAGGTTGGGAACATAATGGTTATCCATCACGTCGAAGTGGATGATGTCGGCGCCGGCGGCGACGACATTGCGCACTTCTTCGCCGAGACGGGCGAAATCGGCAGACAGGATGCTGGGAGCGATGCGGAATGTTGTCATGATATGGGCTTGCGATTAAAAAAGATGCGCCATTTTACGCTTGCCGTTCACGCCACGCTTTTTTGAAATCCATTATTTGGCATAAACTGTGGGGCACGACAACAAAAACTCCGGTGAACGCGTGCCGCGCGCCAGCCATCATTACAGCTAATTTGAGGAATTTCGATGGCATCTTATGAATTTACGGTCACGGTCAAAACGCAGTACCTGCCGGAACAGTCGGACCCCGAGCGCGGCAAGCATGTTTTCACGTACACGATCCGCATCAAGAATACCGGCACGGTAGCCGCGCAACTGATTTCGCGCCATTGGGTCATCACCGACGCCAATAACGGCAAGGAAGAAGTACGCGGCCTCGGCGTGGTCGGCCATCAGCCGCTGCTGCAGCCGGGCGAGCAATTCGAATACACCAGCGGCACCGCGCTGGCGACGCCGCAAGGCGCCATGCGCGGCGAATATTTCTGCGTGGCGGAAGACGGTCACCGCTTCGAGGCCGAGATCCCGGAATTCATGCTGTCGCTACCGCGCACGCTGCATTAAGGACCTATCCCAGTAGCGAGCGCCAGAAGAGGGCGTATTCATCTACTGGGATAGCTTCTAAGCCATACGTTATATAGTGGCGCCTGCATCGCATGGCCATGACGTGCGCCGCCATTGCGTCACTTCAGCTTGTCTTGCTCGGACTGTTGATCCGTCAATTGTTTCTTTTGGATCGGTGGTGTCGGCTTCTTGCCCGAATACATGGTCCACCACACGATGAATACCAGCAGGAAAAACGCTACCAACGCTTCAATGATTAATACCCACATACCGATTCCTTATGTTATTCACACGCAGTAGTCTACTCGTTTCATTGACCGTCGTCGCACTTTCGCTGGCCGCCTGTACCAGCACGCCGTTGCCGCCGGCACCGGTATTGCCGGCCACGCCGCCTGTCAAACCCACGCCATCGAAACCTGCGGAGCCGGCCGTTAAGCCTGACGCGGCCGCCGCCGAGAAGCCGCAATTCGCGCCGGTCAGTTTTTCCAGCTTGCCGGGCTGGCAAAAAGACGATTTACGCGCCGCCTGGCCGGCGTTCATGGCGTCCTGTAATGCCTTGAGCAAACGGGCGGACTGGAAAGAGCCGTGCATGATCGCCAAGCAAGTCAAGAGCAGCGACGACAAGGCGATTCGTTTATTCTTTGAAAGTTTCTTCGTGCCGAACCAGGTCATCGCGCCGGATGGCGCCAGCACTGGCCTGGTCACCGGTTATTACGAACCGCTGCTGCATGGCGCGCGCAAGCGCGGCGGTCCGTACCAGACCCCGTTGTATCGCGTGCCGGACGATTTGCTGACCGTCGACCTGGCCAGCGTGTATCCGGAATTGAAAGGCATGCGTTTGCGCGGCCGCCTGAGCGGCAAGAAAGTGGTACCGTATTCGACCCGTGCCGAGATTGAGCGCGCCGACGTGAGCGGCAAGGAATTGATGTGGGTCGACGATGCGGTCGAGGCGTTTTTCCTGCAAGTGCAGGGTTCCGGCCGCGTGCAATTGACGGATAGCCAGGAAACCGTGCGCGTCGCCTATGCCGACCAGAACGGTTATCCGTACAAGTCGATTGGCCGCTACCTGGTCGAGAAGGGCGAGCTGACGGCGAGCCAGGCGTCGGCGCAAGGCATCAAGGCGTGGATCGCCGGCCATCCTACACGCCAGAATGAATTGTTCAACGCGAATCCGAGTTATGTGTTCTTCAAGGAAGAACGCTTGCCGGACCCGAAAGTCGGTCCGAAAGGCGCGCTGGGCGTGCCGTTGACGCCGCAGCGCTCGGTCGCGGTCGACGCTCGTTACGTGCCGCTGGGAACGCCGGTATTCCTGGCGACCACCCAACCGTTCAGCGATATCCCGATGCAGCGGCTGGTGATGGCGCAAGATACCGGCGGTGCGATTCGCGGTGCTATCCGGGTCGATTATTTCTTTGGATTTGGTACCGAGGCGGCCGAAAACGCCGGCCGCATGAAACAGAGCGGCATGGTGTGGGTGTTATTGCCGAAGCAGACTCCGGCCCGCTGATCGCGGTAAGTCACGCGATGCGCCGCGCCGGCATGATACGGCCGGCGCGGTGATCCTGGTCAGCGCAAGACCATCACCGGCAAGGTGGTGTGCGCCAGCACTTTTTGCGTCTCGCTGCCGATAAACAACTTATTCAAGCCTTTGCGGCCATGCGACGCCATGATGATGATGTCGCAATTAAACTTGCTGGCGGCGGCGACGATTTCTTCATACGGGCTGGGCGACAGCGCCACCACGCCGTCGAACGGCACGTCGGCGGCGCGCGCGGCGGCCTGCACTTTATCCAGGTTGTGCTGCGCCGATACCCGCATCTGGTGCTCATATTCACTGGCGTCGAGCACGATGCTGCCATCGCCGAGCGGCGCAAATGGCAGCGGCTGCACCACGCTGACGGCGACGATGGCGGCTTGATTCAGTTTGGCGAATTCGATGACGGTGACTGTGGCGCTGTCCGATAAAGGCGAACCATCGGTAGGCAATAAGATCTTGGTAAACATGGCGTTCTCCGGTTGATGTAGTCATCCAGCTTATGGATACAGGTCAATAAAAACCTTGATATAAATCAAACTCAACGTATGTTTTGCTGATGTGTCAACAAACAGTGTAGACGCCTTCGCCGATTCAGGTGCGCACGCTACGCAACGGCGAGCCGAAGATCATTCCCAGTGTCAGGGCGACACTGCCGGCGGCGACGCAGGCCATGCCGCTGCGTACGCCGAAATGTTCGGCGATGAAGCCGGCCGCCAGCGCGCCCAGCGGCGCGGTTGCCACCGTCAGGAACCGCATGGTCGATGTCATGCGGCCGAGAAAGGCGTCCGGCGTGACTTTTTGGCGCAAGCCCATATACGGTATGAAGAATAGCATCACGCCGCAATCGAAAAAGAATATCAGCACGGCATAGGCGATCGCGCTATTGGTCCGGCTGCCGAACAGTGCCGCTGGAATCGCCGGCGTCAGCATGAAGCCGAGCGTGGTGGCGACCAGGCCGATCAGGATGGTCGGGCCGGTGCCGTAGCGCCGGGTCAATGGCTTGACCAGCAACGAGCTGGCGAAAATGCCGGCGCCGCCCAGCATTTGCGCCATGCCCAGCATGCCCGGTGTCATGCCCAGTACGCGGGTGGCAAATAAGATCGTCAACGCCGCGCTGGCGTAAAACAGCAAATGCCAGGCACCGACACCCCAGGCTAGCGGACGCAGCAGCGGATGGTTCCAGACAAACACGAGGCCATCCTTGATTTCGCGCAGCGGATGCCGGTTCGATGGCGGCGGGCGCGGATCGCGCACGCTCATGCGCCGCAAATTTAGTATCGACACCAGATAGCCGCACGCCGTCACCAGGATCGCCACCGGCGCGCTCAGCAATTGCACCAGCAAACCGGCAATGCCGGGGCCGACCAGCCGCGACGCCGAATCGGTGGTGGCAAACTTGGCTTGTGCATCGATCAAGCCTTCGCGTCCGACCAGGAAGGTCAGGAATACCTGTTCAGCGCTGCCGCCGACGACAAAACCGGTGCCGATCAAGAAGCCGACCACATACAGCCACGGCATCGACAATACGCCGCACCAGTACGCGAGTGCCACGCTGGCCAGCGCGATGCCGGACATCGATTCGCTGAACAGCATGATCGGTAATTTGCTGCGCCGGTCGAGCAACACGCCGACCGGCAAGCCGAACAGCGCGAACGGCACCGCCTGCAAGGCGACCAGCATGCCCATCTGTTCCGGCGTCGCATGCAGCAGCAACACCGCGCACAGCGGCAAGGCGAGGGTGGTGATTTGCGCGCCGAAGCCATGGAGCGCGCTGCTGAACCAGAAGCGGCGGAAGTCGGCGCTGGCCAGCAGGCGGTCGCCGCTCAGCTTGGTTATCCAGTAGGTACGCAGGGAGGCAAGAATAAGGTGCTCGCTATCAAGGCAGGTTTAGGCCACCAATAATAACAGCGGCGCTTGACTCCATATAGTGGGCATGGCTGAGATAAACGCTACAATCGCCCACACCGTGTTCCATCCATAGGAGACTGACATGCAATATGAAGATCTGATCATCGCCATCCACGACAAGGTCGCACTGATACGCCTGAATCGTCCGAAGGCGCTGAATGCGCTGAACGACAATATGATGAATGAGCTGGGCCACGCCTTGCATGCCTTCGATGCCGACGACAATATCGGCTGCATCGTGCTGACCGGCAGCGAAAAAGCGTTCGCGGCCGGCGCCGACATCGCGGCGATGGTCGACTACACTTATCCGGATACCTATAAGGATGGTTATATCACCCGCAACTGGGAACATATCCTGCGCGTGCGCAAGCCGGTGATCGGCGCGGTCGCCGGTTATGCGCTGGGCGGCGGCTGCGAACTGGCGATGATGTGCGACTTCCTGATCGCCGCCGACAACGCCAAATTCGGCCAGCCGGAAATCAAGGTCGGCGTCACGCCGGGCGCCGGCGGCACGCAACGTTTGCCGCGCGCCATCGGCAAGGCCAAGGCGATGGACTTGCTGCTGACCGCCCGCACCATCGACGCGGCCGAGGCGGAACGCATCGGCCTGGTGTCGCGGGTGGTGCCTGCAGACAAGCTGATCGAAGAAACCCTGGCCGCCGCGGCCACCATCGCCGCGATGCCGACGTCGGTGGCGATGATGATCAAGGATTGCGTCAACCGCGCCTTCGACACCACGCTGACCGAAGGCGTCGCTTACGAGCGCCGTTTATTTCACGCCGCTTTCGGTACGCCGGCCCAGAAAGAAGGCATGCAAGCGTTCCTGGAAAAGCGCTTGCCAAAGTTCGACGGTCTTTGATATGATACGCCTCCCCGATGAATGGCACTCGTTGCTGAGCAAAAGGGAGCGTCGGAAACGGCGCTGTAGCAGAAAAGAAAA